>JAFXDO010000040.1 GCA_017563195.1 Clostridia bacterium
CGATATGCTCCGCTACCGCATAGGCGAGCTGAGAAGCGCCGATATCAAGGTCGGCGAAAAGGAGGAGCTCGAGGCGGAAAGAAGGCGGCTTGCCAACAGCGAGCGCATCATCGCAAGATCGAGCGAGGCGTACGACGCCCTTTACGGCAGGGACGGCTCTGCGGCGGAGGCGGTCGACAACGCACTCAACGCGATCAATTCGCTTTGCGGCATCATCGATAAGGCGGACGAGCTGAGCGAGCGTCTCGAAAGCGCGAAGTACGAGATCATCGATATTGCCGAAACCGTGAAGGAGTTCATCGACGAGGACGGCGACGCCGAGTTAAGGCTCGACGACTGCGAATCGAGGCTCGAGCTTATAAAGAAATTAGAGCTCAAATACCGCGTCGGCGCAGACGAAATGCCCTCTCTTCTCGCGGAATGGCTCGACGAGCTTAACGTAAACGAAAACAGCGAGGAGGAACGTTCAAGGCTTTCAAAGCTCTTGACCGAAGCCGAAAAAGAGCTTGAAGCGGCGGCAATGGCATTGCACCAAACCCGTAAGGAGGCGTCAATCAAGCTTTGCGCCCGCGTGACCGAGGAGCTTAACGAGCTCGATATGCCGGGCGTGAGGTTCGAGGTACGGCTTGACGAAAAGCCATACTCGGCAGACGGCGCGGACGACGCCGAATTCCTCATCAGCGCAAACAAGGGCGAAACGCTCAAGCCGATGTCGAAGATCGCGTCGGGCGGCGAGCTTTCGCGAATAATGCTCTGCTTGAAATGCGTCTTTGCCGACAGCGAATCGATCGGAACGCTCATCTTCGACGAAATAGACACCGGCGTCTCGGGCAGGACGAGCGAAAAGATAGGCATACGCCTCAAAAACGCATCCGACGGCGGCAAAACGCAGGTCATCTGTGTCACCCACTCGGCTATCCTTGCCGCAAAGGCGGACGCGCACTACAAAATCAGCAAAAGCGAATCGGACGGACGCGTCGTGACGAGCGTCGAAATGCTCGATTACAACGGCAGACGCGACGAGCTTGCGCGCATCATGGGCGGGCTCAACATCACCGAAACCGTGCTTAAGGCTGCCGAAGAAATGCTGAAATGACAAGAAAAAGAAGGATATTTATATCGGTTTTCGCCTTGACGACGCTTGCGATAACCGTGACAATACTGCTGTATTCGTCGAGAACCGGCAGCGAGTCGGTCCGCGACAGCGACAGGATAATCCCGCTTTTAAGCTCGCTCGGCGTGAACGCGTCGCGCTATACCCTTTCATATATCGTGAGAAAATCGGCGCATTTTCTCGAGTATTTCGCGCTCTGCGCAAGCGCGTCGGGCTTTACGCTTTGCATTACGAAAAACAAAAAAGCACTGATTATTCCGCCGTTATATTGCCTTGCCGTTGCCCTCTGCGATGAATTCCTCGTGCAGGCGGCGACTATCGGCAGGTCACCCGAGCTTAAAGACGTTTTTATCGACCTTTTCGGTGCCCTGACGGCTGTGTCGATCATCGCACTCGCCGTGTACCGAACATCAAAAAGGAGTAAAAAATGAAAATCAAAGCATTAATACTCTTACTCGCACTATCTGTCGCGCTTTCTCTGCTTTACGGCTGCGGCAGTCAGCACGATTCGCCGACCGAGTCTGTAAGCGGCGCAGAGGAATCGACAAGCTCGCAAGAGGAATCACAAAACAAATCGGAAACCGAATCCGAAAGCAAACCCGAAAGCGAGTCCGAAACAGAAACCGAGGGCGAGCCCGATAACCTCATCTCGGACGGGATCGACCCCGGCAAGGTGGCAGGCTTTTTCGCGTATGCCGAAGATGCCGAATATTTTATCCGAAGCGATATGCAGGCGGGCTACTACAGCACCACCTATACGACCGAGGGCGACACCATACTCTTTTCCGACGGAAGAACGCTTCCGATGACCTATTCCGAATACGTTTACAGCGAGGAAAAGGGCGTCTACGAAACCGTGATCAATGGCAGAAACTACGCACTCTTCGAATACGTTGACACCGACGGCTCGATGGTGCAATGCCTGCAATGCGTCGATATTATCGAGGGCTATGAGTACACCTCGTTTCTGCTCTATCACCCCGAAATAGGCTCAGGCGAAATATACCTCGGCTTTGTGTACACCGAAAATGACGGCGAATACACCCTCACCTACCTCGACGGCTACGTCGAAACGATCAAGGTTACATATAATAATGAAGAGGATCGCTACGAAACAGCAGAATAAAGCATAAAAAAGAATGCCCGAATCGAATGATTCGGGCTTCCTTCAGATCTGCAATACCCCGTAAACCGAACGGGTGAAGCGGTCAAGCGCGATCTGCTTGTCACGGTAGACCGTCGATCGCTCCTTGAACCATTTATCCATAACCTCCTCCGCGGTGGCGTGCCCGCATTCGCTGTAAAAGCTTATAAGCAGGTCGCGCTGATAGTCGTCAAGACCCTCAAGCCCGCGTCGGAGCTTCAATAATTCCCTTTCAACGATGCTTTTTCGGAATCTGCAGTCGTCCAGATCGGCAAGTACGCCGATGAGCCTGTCAATATAGGTCTCATCCCCGTCCTGCGACTCGTCTATCCGCTTGCTGCAGACCTCCCTTTCCCGCTCGAGCAGAGCAAGCTCCTCCTCGATAGCGGTCTGTGCAGAAAGAAGATTCCTTCTCCTGCGTAATAACTCCTTTGCCTGTTCTCTGTAATCCATTTTTCATCCTTTCGTCTATATTTAAGCCAATCTACTAAAGCCGCGTGATGCGCGACCGCCGGATGCGGATGGAGCTAACCGCGTTCCGACTCTCCATGTTCCGAACATTTGTTCGGTGTGTGCATTATAGCACCGTTAAAACGATATGTCAAGGGGTATAATTTAAAATGAAGAAATTATTTTTATCGCTTTGCATAGTATCGCTTTTGCTTGCCTGCTCCTGCGATAACGCATCGGACGGCGACTCGAGCGTATATGAATCGAGCGAGGATATCGTTTCCGAGGTATCTGCCGAGTCGAGCGAGATATCGAAAACACCCGATTACGAGGAAAAATACGAGTTCCTCAAATCGGAATACTCTGTTTCGGCGTATACCGAGGCGTTCGGCACGGTATACGGGTTCGAGTTCTTCCTCGTCGACGGCACCGTTCAGGGCGCAAGGCTGACGACCAAGCTTCCCTCGGTCGAGGAGGCAGAGGATTATCTCGAAAGCATAATCGAAAGCTACCCCGACGCCTATATCGAAAACGACAGCGTGACGCTGTTCCTGAACGACGACGACGATTATTACTACGGCTATTCGCTCGAAAGGCTCATATTCACGCTTGAGCTGACCGAGCATATATATACGGTAAACTTCGACGAAGAGGAGTTTTACAAGAAATACCCCCCCGAGGAGGAGCCCGAAAAGTAACGATTTCGTTCCCGACGGTTTTAAAAAACGAAGAAAACACGAGAAAAACGCAAAAAACATATTCAAAAACGAAAAAAGTTTTGAAAAAGGTATTGACAAAGCGATTTCTTATGCTATAATTGCAGAGTACGAAAAAATCAGATAATATCGAAAGGAAATTCAACCATGTCTACAACTATGTTGAAGAAAGAGACTGTTGAGCGCAAGTGGTACGTTATCGACGCGGCAGGCAAGCCCCTCGGTAAGGTTGCAGTTCTTGCAGCTACCATCCTCAACGGCAAGCACAGACCCGAATATACTCCTCACGTCGATTGCGGCGAATGCGTAATCGTAGTTAACGCTTCCAAGGTAGTTCTTACCGGTAAGAAGCTCGATCAGAAGTACTACTACCGTCACAGCGGCTACATCGGCGGCCTCAAGTCGGTTAAGTACCGCACCCTTATGCAGACCAAGCCCGAAATGGCAATGGAGCTCGCAGTTAAGGGCATGCTTCCCAAGAACAAGATCGGCGACGCAAGCTTCGGCAGACTCAAGGTTTACGCAGGCGCAGAACACAAGCAGCAGGCACAGAACCCCATCGCTGTTGAAGTAAAGTAAGGAGGAACATAACATGAACTATCAGTCCGCTATTCCCTATTTCTACGGCACCGGCAGAAGAAAGAGCTCGGTTGCACGTGTTCGTGTTATCCCCGGCACCGGCAACGTTACCATCAACGGTAAGGATATCAGCGAATACTTCGGCCTCGAAACCCTTAAGATGATCGTTACCCAGCCCTTCGGCGTTACCAAGACCGAAGGCAGATTCGACGTAATCTGCACCGTTAAGGGCGGCGGCGTATCGGGTCAGGCAGGCGCGATCCGTCACGGTATCGCTCGTGCACTTCTTCAGGCAGGCGACGAATACCGTTCTCCCCTCAAGAAGGCAGGTCTCCTCACTCGTGACCCCAGAATGAAGGAAAGAAAGAAGTACGGTCTCAAGGCAGCTCGTCGTGCTTCCCAGTTCTCCAAGAGATAATCACTTATCTTACAGAGTATTCAAAAACCCCGAAACCATCAAGGTTTTCGGGGTTTTAATTTTTCGAAAAACAAGAGTCGACATTTTGTCGACTCTTGAATTTATTATAGCTTTTCTATAATATCCTTTCGCATCTTTGCGTACTGCCCTTCAGTTATCATGCCGAGCTCGAGCTGTGCGGCAATACGCTTCAAGGCTTTTTCCGGAGGCATTTCGCTTATATCCTCTTCAACAACGTTTTTCGGATATTCGTCCGACTCACTCTTCTGAAACGAAAGAACGATCAAAGCGGCTCCAAGAGAGAGAAGCTCTAAATTTTCAATGATAGTGGCAAGATAAAACGTTTTATAATCAATATCAAGAACACAGAGCGGTACAATAAACGAAACCAGTAAAATCGCCACCGCAGATATGATAAAACGCTTTCTTATAACCCCTTTTATCGCATCATTAGCAGCAAAAGCACAAAGAACGACAATAACAATTGCTGCTATTTGCAATAACCGACCCACAATTTTATCAAAATCCAGCTTCCACCAAAATAGGAGTATATCATAACTGATTTCGTAGTTTAATGCGCAAAAAACAGCGACAGAAAAACATATGAACGCAAATGCTAACAATCGATTATCACTCTGCTTTTTCTTCTGAACGTTTAAATGTTTATATGCAAATACCGCAAGAAACACCGATGAAGCAATGCTCCATAAACACTTATCAACGTTCATAAAATAATACCCGCTAATAATGCGTCCAACGACAACAAACAACATCCAAGCCGCAGAAATACACGAGAGCACCAGCACAATGTAACGTCTCAACTTTTGATAGTCCATAATATCCTCCCCTTAAAGCCTTGAAATTGCATCTTCATATTCGGTTTCGGTAATGAGGCCCTCTTTATAAAGCGATTCGATTTTTTCGCGACGCTCTTGATTGAATTTATCATTCTTTCCGAATCTACTTGCAGTGTTGCTTGTATCCGTGCCACAGCTAATCTGTTTCGACGCGCAAACCGTAGCCTGCTCGATTAGCTCACCAAAACCGTAAATCAACCACGAGGATACCCAAGCCACAATGGGGCCTAAGAAAATAATCAAAATACCATAAAGCCAATCTTCCTCACTGCCGATGACGATACCCGTGATGATCGCGCCTACCGCCTCTATAAGAAAGATGGCCTTCGCCAAAAGCTTGATTTTTTCGCTAATTCTGTTATACATAGACGTCTCCTTGTTTTTTATTATTATAACATACGACGTACTCTGATTCAATATCAAATTGACAAAATCACCCTGTCGAGCTTTAAACAAATATCACGAAACGGCTTGACAAATGTTGTCTAATATGGTAGACTGACAGTGATGCAGGGGGGCGTTTGTCGATTCCGTGAAATTTAACAACCAAACGTTGGGTTATTGGTAATTAAATCACATTGACATTTTACGACTTTTGCATATAATCATACTTGTAAGGGTATAAACATACTTATTATTAAAAGGAGACACTTATTATGAAGAAACGCATTTTTGCGCTCCTTACCGCATTGCTCGTTATCCTTTCCATGGCTGTTTTTGCAGGCTGTGACAAGAAGGACGACGGCGACGACAACGACGATTCGGTTAAGGAGCTTACCGCAAAGGAGCAGTTCGCTGCTTCTCTTGAAAACGGCATCGGCGGCACCCTCGGCGAAGCCGAAAGCATCCTCGGCGGCGGCTTTGCAAACGGCAGCGATACCGCAGGCAGCTTCAAGCTCAGCATCGACAAGCTTGAAGCAGAGGGCATCGACCTTACCTCGCTCGGCACTATTGCAATGAGCGGCGAATTCAAGTTCGACAATGACTCGTTCAGAGAATCCATCGACCTCAGCCTCGAGCTTTTCGGCGACAAGCCCTCGCTCGGTATGGTCGTTGACACCGACAACATTTTCTTCACCGATCTTCTCGGCTTGAACGATTCCCCCATCCGTATGCCCCTTGACGATTACTACAACGAAGCCGACGCTGAAATGCTCGCACAGATCGAGGAGCTTTACGCGGCAGCTGACGAGGTGATCGAAAAGATCATAAACGCAGGTAAGAACGCCATCAATTCCAACATCAACGACTCTGCTTACACCTCCGAGATCAAGACCGTCACCTACGGCGGCATCGAGATCAAGGACGCAACCGTTCTCACCCTTACCATCGACAAGGAAAAGGCTTCCAACATCGTTAACGACTTCATTAAGGACCTCGTTAACATCGAAGAGCTCAAGGGGCTTATCGGCAACGAGATCAACGTTGACGACGCGCTCGAGGCTATGAGCGGCCTCGGCGAGATCCGCATCTCTACCATCGTTAAGGACGACAAGCTCGCAGGCATCACCGTTATCGTAACCGAAGACGACGAAGACAGCGCCGAATCCATCGCAGCTTACTTCGTAACCACCGACAACAGCTTCAGCTTCGAAATGGGCCTCATCGATGAAAACGGTGCATTTGTTGAAGAAGAAGGCATTTTCGAATGCAAGTACGCATACGACGTTGAGGCAGGCACCGAAAAGTTCAATATGTCCTTCATCGAGGACGGATACACCGAAAACTTCGTGCTTCTCGACGCGACCGTTGCTGACGGCGTTCACACCGGCACCCTCTCGATCGCTCCCGACGAAAACGAATCGGTTTCTATCGATTACAGCTACGAAGCAACCGCTAATGGCTGCAAGCTCAACATCACCGAAATCGAGGTTCCCGGTACGACTCTTCCCCTCAACCTCGCTATCGAATACGCAGTTGAGGAAACCAAGATCACCGCAAGCATGACGCTCGATATTAGCATCAACGGCATGGTTGACCTCTCGGCTTCTATGGAATACGTCGTCGAAACCGCTGACGTTACCATCGACGAGGTTACCGACTACATCGAAATGGACGATTTCGACGTTACCAACATCGAAGAAGACCTTAAGGACCTCTACCCCAAGCTCTTTATGCTCTTCTCCAACATGGAAATCTAATTAACATAACCAAAAGCCTCTCTTCATACAGAAGAGAGGCTTTCTTTTTAATTCCCGCGATATAGGTGGCTGTTAACCTTACCCTCTTTTCGCGTGGTGCGTAACGCACCTTTTTAATTCCCGCGGTATAGGTGGCTGTTAACCTTACCCTCTTTTCGCGTGGTGCGTAACGCACCTTTTTAATTCCCGCGATATAGGCGACTGTTAACCTTGCCCTCTTTTCGCGTGGGGCTTAGGTTAACTGAATTTTTCGCGTTTTAGGCGGATATTAGTGCCGCCCTCTTTTCGCGTGGTGCGTAACGCACCTTTTTAGTTCCCGCGGGTGCGTAACGCACCTTTTTAATTCCCGCGATATAGGCGGCTGTTAACCTTGCCCTCTTTTCGCGGGGGGCTTAGGTTAACTGAATTTTTCGCGTTTTAGGCGGATATTAGTGCCGCCCTCTTTTCGCGTGGTGCAAAGGTTCTGCATTTTCGGCGCGCAACAAGAGAGCACTTAAAATAATTATGAATTAAAAAGTTTTGAAGATCATAAGAAACTTTTTCAAAAGTTTCTTATAAAAACCCGTTTTTTCTTATAAAAACCCGTTTCTTATAAAATCGTTCCTCAAATCTGCACGACGGGTGCTGAAAGTGCCGAAGCGTCGCGGAGGTCGTGGGTAGCGATAAAAAGAGTCTTGCCCTTGGTTTTCGCGTCGAGAATAGAAACGACCGAGGTGCGCGTGTCCTCGTCAAGCCCCTTGAACGGCTCGTCGAGCACGATCATCTCACTTTCGGCAAGCAGGGCACGTGCAAGCGCGACGCGGCGCCGCATCCCGCCCGAAAGGCTTTTCACCGGAAGCAGCTCGCTCCCGCCGAGCCCGAGCGACCGAAGCAGCTCGAGTATCTCCGACTCGGGAACCGAATTGCCGGTCACCGCCATAACGTTGCGCACAGCCGAGTAGGGCTCGCATAGCCGATCCTCCTGAAACACGGCGGCGATTTTCGACGGGATCCCGCATATCTCACCCGAATCGGGCTTGATAATGCCCATAATTATGTTGAGCAGGGTCGTTTTACCGCCGCCCGAGGCACCCATAATGCATACGCGCGAGCCGACGGGCACCGTGAGGCTGAAATTGTCAAGCACCTTCTTTTTGCCGAACGACTTGCAAATGCCCTTAAGGATGATATTCTCACTCATACCGTTTCCACCCCCTTAAGCGCACGCTTCAATAGCAGGATGAACAGCTTTTCAAAGCAGACCGACAGCATAACGACAACGACCGTCCATGCGAAAAGATCGTCGGTGTCGAGATAGAGCTTCGAATCGTAAAGCATTTCACCGACCGAGCCCTCAGGCTGTCCGATAAGCTCCGCCGCAACGCCCGATTTCCAGGCGAGCCCGAGCGAAATACGGCAGGCAGAGATAAGGAAGGGCTTCACCGACGGGAGCCAGATATAGCGCATCCTCCGCGAAAAGGGCATCCTGAACACGTCCGCCATCTGAAGCATTTTTCTGTCGACCGCCTTGATGCCGTCGAGAACGTTCGTGTAGACGATGGGGAGCACCATAAGGAAGGAAATGAACGCCGAAAGCTGTTTTCCGTCAAGCCAGATTAGCGCGATCACCACAAACGACGCTACGGGGACCGACTTGACGGTGACCATATAAGGCCATAACAGCGTTTCGATAACCTTGAATCTGCCCGCAAGAAGCGCAAGCAGCAGCCCGATCACGAGCCCAAAGAGAAAGCCCGATGCGATGCGACTGAGGGTAAAGCCGACCGACGGCAAAAAGTCCTCCTCGTATATAAGCGTCGTAAGCCGCCTGAGCACGTCAAGCGGCGATACGAGAAGGAGCTTCGAGCCTATTTTTATGCTTGCGATATGCCATACGGCGAGCGCCGACAGCACGGCAAGCGTCTTGTGTATTATTGATCTGAGCTTATCCTGCGATATAGAAGAAGCCTTCGTCGGGGAGCTTTCCGCCGACCGATTTGTTATTCTGCTCATAAAGAACTCCGAGATAGTTATTTATGGGGGTCTTCATATCGTCTCCTGCGAGATAGTAGAGATTGCAAGCGGGGATCGCCTTTTCGATGACCGCCTGATTATCGAAAATGCCGAACTTCACGACGAGCTCTGCACCCTTAACAGGGTCGGCGTTGACACCCTCGATCGAGGTCTTGTACTCCTCAAGGAACGCCTTGACAGCCTCGGGGTTCGCGTCGGCGAACTCCTTGCGGACAACGATAACGCCGGTGACGATCGCGCCGTCGGGGTCGAGCTTCTTCCACTCGTCGTTAAGGTCGAGCGCGATCTCGAGTCCCTCTACCTTGCTCTTCGCAACGGTAACGTAGGGCTGAGGAAGCATCGCGACAGCACTTTCGGACTGCGAGATAGCCGCAACGACCTCGGTCGCCTCCGACTTGTAGTCGATGGTAACGTCGGCATCGGGGTCGATACCGTTTTCGGAAAGGATGTAGCGGAGCGTGTACTCGGGAGTGGTGCCCTTGCCGGTCGCGTAGATGGTCTTGCCGCGAAGATCCTCGACCGAGGAAACAGCTTCGCCCTTCGTTACGATATAAAGCACGCCGAGATTGTTAACCGCGAGAAGCTGTACCTTGCCCTCGGTGTTGTTGTAAAGCACGCTTGCGAGGTTCGCGGGAACAGCCGCGATATCAAGCTCTCCCTTGATTAGCTTGGGGGTGATCTCGTCAGCCGCGCCTGCGAGCGTGAATTCGTAATCATTCTTGGATTCGCCCTTTTCGTCCTTATCAAGCAGCCCCACCAAGCCGATGGAGGTCGGGCCCTTCATGCCTGCGATGCGAATTACCGTCTTCGTGTCGGCATTGCTCGAAGCATTGGACGCGTCGGAGGTGCTTGCCGACTCGGTGCAGCCGACAAAGGCGAAAAGTGTAAGGATTGCCGTTAAAAACAGCGCAATAAATCGTTTCATAAGTAACCTCTTTTCTTTTGATAGGTTAATTATACGATATATTGCGCCATTCTTACGTTGCAATTGCAACCTATTTTAGTATTTTGAAGCTGTTTTTGTAAAACTCGATGATTCCGTCCGCCTGCATCGCCGAAAGCTCGCGCGAGAGTGCCGTGCGGTTTACGCCGAGATAGCGTGCAAGCGTCTCGCGGTCGTAGGGGACCGAAAAGGTCTTGCTTCCGTACCTGTTGGCGTATTGCGAAAGGAAGGTGATGAGCTTTAAGCGTATGGTCGGCTTCGAGAGTATCTGCACGCGCTCGTTCATCGAAAGCGTCTTCGCCGCAAGCATCGAAAGGAATCGGTTGCGAAGCTCCTGCACGATCTTGCGGGTGTCGCCGCTCATAAGCAGCTCGGGTGTGAGCCACAAAAGCGTCACGTCGGTGCTCGCCGTGACCGTCACGGGCGCCTCTGCCACCTTCAGCCAGCAAAGCGATTCACCGAAGGTGTCGCCCGCGTCGGCGCTCGCCATAAGTATTTCGTTGCCGTCGATATCGGTAAAGCTGACCTGCACCGTGCCGCAAAGCACCAAGCCGAAGCGGTACATCCGCTCCCCCGCGTGGAATATGACGGCACCCTTGGCGTATTCCTGCTTTATTGCCGAAAGCGCCGCAAGCGCATCCTCGCACTCGTTATCGTCAAGACCCGAAAACAGCGGATTTTTCTCTATTGCGCCCTTCATCATCCAACAACGTAGGTGCCGAAATAGATTCGCTTGATGAGGATGTAGTCGTACTGATTGACCGCATCGTCCTTGTTTACGTCCGCGTGAAGCGTTTCGTCATCGGTAAGAATACGGGTTCCGAAGTAGTGACGCTTTACGAGAATGTAATCGTACTGATTTGCCGCGCCGTCAAGGTTAACGTCGCCCACGACCGTTACGGGATCGGGATCGGGGTCGGGATCGGGGTCGGGATCGGGATCGGGATTAGGATCGGGGTCGGGGTCGGGATCGGGAGTCGTGTCGGTGATAATGTAAGTGTACTCGATACCGTCTTCATCGTAGCCGGTATCGCTCAAAAGATAATGAATGACGTTGCCGTTCATATAAAGCCCGATAATAATACCGCTTTCGGGCTTGTATACCTCGACCGTGTCGCCGGTTTCGGGGTCAAAGGAGTTGATCGAGTCGGAATCGTTGTAGTAAAGCAGATCGCCATATCCGCCGAAGCCGCCTTTATAGCCGATATACGCACCGTCGGACGCATACCAGCCCTCGGTAAGCACGGTCTCTATCACATTAAGCTCGCTCGAGAGCAGATCGATCTCGACGATCTTGTTATAATCAAGCCCGTAAATGCTTCCTCCGACAAAGGCAAGCTGTGAGTCGACGAAACGCCATTCAAGAGCCTCATAGGTCTTGTCGCTGCATTCGTTTTCGGTGTAGTACACGCAGTTTTCGTGCTGAGATCTTGCGCAATCGTCGCAAAGCAGATAATAATTGTGGCTCGCCTTGCCGAAGCGGTCGGTTATCGGGTCGTCCCAGGTGCAGTCGACGTGATACCAGACGCCGTCAAGCTCGATCTCGTTCCACATATGGTTGATCGAATCGGCAGGGCTGATGACCGCCGCGGAATCGATGCCGATGCGGCTGAGAAGCTCGTCGTAAAGCAGGGCATATCCCATACAAACAGCGGTGCCCTCGAGAAGCATATTGTAAATGTCGTAGATCGAATAGTCAAGGTCGTATTCGAAATTCACGCAGAGATAGTCGTGAAGGAAAAGCGCCTTCTCAACGTCGTCAAGCCCTTCGGGAATAAGCGAAAGTATCTCCTCAAGCTCACCGTTGACAAGCTCGCGGGCACTTTCGTATTCCGACTTGCTCATAACGTACTCGGGCAGAACGGCATAGGGTCCGTCCGACCACATATAATAGCTGTAGCCGCCCGATATATGAAACAGCATCGGCTCGTTCTTGCTTAGCTTTTCGAAAACCTCGTAAAGCTCGGCTTCGCTGACCTTGTAATCGCCAATGTCGATATAATCGCTGCATTCGAGTAAGCCTGCGAAAAGCGCGTCGTAGCAGCCGTCAAGATCGGCACTGCCCGCCGCACCCGCGCAGAACGGAAACGCCGTCAAAAGCATTGTCGCGATAAGCAACATAGAAAAGATCCTCTTCATAATACCCCTCCAATATTTATTCTTTTCTTGATTATACACCTATTCCGTCGCAATTGCAACAGAAATTATATGGAAAAAACCGCGACAGCATCAAAGCGATTCATCGCTGCGGTGCATCGCCCCTCCGTCACGGTTTTTTTATTTATCTGAAGGTGTAGGTGCCGAGATACGCGCGCTTGACGAGCACGTAGTCGAACTGATTGAGCTCGCCGTCCTTGTTAACGTCGGCGCGGACACGGTCGGAATCGCTTATAACAAGCGTTCCGAAATATGCACGCTTTACGTAGATGTAATCGAAGGTGTCGAGCTTGCCGTCGCCGTTTGCGTCACCGCCGACAGGCTTTTCCACCAAATCAAGCTCGATGCGGTAGGCAATGCCGTCGTCGTAATATCCCGTCTCGCTGAGGTAAAGATAGATATTGTTGCCGCTGACGTAAAGCCCGAGTATTCTGCCGTAGGGTGCCGTGTAGATATTCTTTTCCTCGCCGGTTTTCGGGTTGTAGCCGATAATTGCGGTCGGGGTGTTGTAATATACCCAATCGCCGTAGCCGCCGAATCCCGAATAGCGTCCTACGTAGCTTCCGTCTGTCGCGTACCAATAATCGGTAAACGCCGATTTTACAAAGCGTCGGCTGTCGGTCTGCAGGTCGACCTCGTAAATCTCGTTGTCATAAAGCCCGTAGACACTTCCGTCGATGAAGGCGAAGGGATAGTTGGAGTCCCTCCAGGTCATAGACTCGTATCTTTCATCGGTGCAGCGCACGTCGCACTCGAAAATGCAGTTTTCGTGCATCGAGCGCGAGCAATACTCGCACTGCAGGTAGTAGCTGTGCAGAGCCCTGCCGAAGAGATCGTCGGTCGGGTCGTCCCACGTGGTGTCGACGTGATACCACACGCCGTCAAGCTCGATGGCGTTCCATATGTGGTTGATCGAATCGTAGGGGCTGTAGACCGAGGTGTTCTTTATACCGATGCGGGACAGCAGCTCGTCGTAAAGCAGGGCGTATCCCATACAAACGGCGGTCTTTCTCGCAAGAAGGTTGTATATATCGTAATAGGTATAGCTGAGGTCGTACTCGTAATTCGCGCAGATGTAGTCGTGAAGATAAAGCGCCTGCTCGATTTTCGGCAAGCCGTACGGCATAGAGTCGAGTATTTTCTCGATCTCCTGATTGACAAAATCGACGGCGACGTTATAGTTTGCCGCGTCCATGCTGTACTCGGGCTCAAGCTCGGTTATCTTGCCCGTGTCGACGTAATGATACGCCGTGAACCAGCCCGTGATGTGGAAAAGCATCGGCTCGTTCCAGCGGATCTCCTCGTACATGGGCTCGATGACCTCCATCGTAAATCCGTACTTTTCAATATCGATAAGGCTCTTGCATTGCTTCAGCCCCGAAACGATCGCGTTGTAGCACTGCTTATAAGCACTCGACTCGGCAGCAGAAGCATAGGTCGAAAACGGAACGACGCACAACAGCAGCAAAACCGCAAGCGCAAGCGACAATATCCTTTTTTTCATACCCTTTTTCCTCCCAACGGTTCATAATTTGCTCATATTAATATTATACACAATTCTTTTTAAATTGCAACCCGTTAATATGCTAAAACAGTCATCGAAATGAAACAAAGAGTGCCCGAAAGCACTCCTTATATAAACTTATCTCCAAGATCGCGGCGCAGAGAGTCGATCTCCTCTCTTGTCGGCGCTTTACGTCCGTCATAACGCATATCGACGTACATATCGACGATGCGCTCCTCGGCTTCGCCGTACTCGAATCGGTCGCGTATCTCCTGCGGGGTCTCGCTCGACCTTACCCTTTCGCCCCTTCGGATGAGCTTGGTCACGACGCGGTAGTATAGGAACCCGAGCCGCTCGCGCTCGGTCTTCATATCGCGCCAGCGAAGAGGCTTTTCGGTCCTTTCCCTCTTTTTCGCCCGCACTCCGCCGTAAAGATCATATTTCACCGTCGTTTTGCCGTCTATGCGGTTGCCGTACCGCCTGAAGATATCAAATCTCGCCGCGATACGCATAAGAAAGCGCGACGCGCCGACGAACATCCTTCGAAATGCGCTCGATGCGGCGGGAGTTATGCGTTCACGCCATATCCTGCGCCAGAGGATGATAAAGGGTATGCCCAGCGCGAGCAAAAGCAGGGTCAGCAGGAATTGAACGGTATAGCTTGCAGGGCGGTATTTGTCCCAAAGCAGGACGACCGTGACGAACAGCGTCAGCAAAAGCGCCGCCGTCCACTCGCGCGAAAAGCGGTCAAACAGCCGTTTCATGCGTTGCCACCTCCCGAAAGCGTGATTATCCGAATGCTCCTGCCCGCACGCTCGAGCGTAGAAAGCGTTTCCGCCGTGCTTTCGTCAACGTAAGGAGTCAGCAGGTAGATATCGCTTTCACGCTTGACGCGGTGGATACAGCCCTCGATCAGCGCAGACATAGAGTACTCGCGCTTCGAAAAGACGTCGAGCACGGCAAACTGCATCAGCAACCGCTTGGTATGCGCATCCCCGCCCTCGCAGGGAATGAAAACGAAGCTTTGCGCCCCGTCGGCAACGTTTGCGGCAAAGCCGACCCTGCCGCCGTTGCTTATCGCCTCGCGGAAGAGGAAGCAGGCGTACTTAAGCCCCTCCTCAAGCTGGGCCTCGCTGTGGGTCGAGACCTCGAAATATCGGTTCAGGTCAAGAAATATCATCGTGTCGTAGCAGCGCGAGCTTTCGTAGCTGTTGCACATCAGACTCCGTGCGCCGTGCGACATCGACCTGACCGACGCCTTGAAGTTGATGCTCCGCATCGGGTCGCCGACGCGGTATTCGCGTATACCGCTTATGAAAAACGGGTCGTCGATAAAGCGTCTGTCCGACGCCGACTCGCCGCTCTTGAAGATATCGGCGGGCATACGCGTGTCCACCCCGAAATAGTCGGGATAGCCGTAAAATTCAAGCGGAATATCGTAAACGTAGTCGACCGAGCGGTAGGAAAACTGCGCCTCGCGCATAAAGAACCTCCCGCGCCTGTCGATCCGAACGTCGTGCTTTTTCGTCACCGTCGAATAGGGCGGAATGGCGAAAACGCTCGTTATCTTCGTGTATTCGCGGATCTCGAGCCCGTCTACGGTGATGCCGCCGGGCAGGTAAAACTCAAGCCTCAGCCCGAATATCGGAAACCAGGTCGGGTTACTGAAGGTCTCGGTAAGCGTAAGCACTTCGCCGACGAACGCTCCGTCGGTCGAAAGGGTGCGGTTGTAGACAAGCTGATCGAGCGCGCGCGACCGACCGCGGCGGTACCCGACGACTGCAAGCCATATCAGCACCGCCGCAACGAACAGTATTATAACTGCAGTCGCGTATCCTCTCATTGTCCTACCTGTATGAATAATCTATTTTTTCGCTCGGAACTGGAGTCGTTTCGAGTATCTTGCTTATAAGCTCCTCGCCGAGATCGCCTCTGTGGAAGAAGCTGTTCTGGAAAACTATCCTGTGTGCGAGCACGGGAACGGCGGCATACTTTATATCGTCGGGCTGAACGTGGTCCCTGCCCATTATCGCCGCCTTACAGCGCGCAACCCTCACCAGCGCGATCATCGCACGCGGGCTTGCGCCAAGAACAACGCTCTTGTCGCGTCGGGTGGCTTCGCAGATGCTTGCCGCATAGCCGAGCAGGTCCTCGTGCACGTAGACCGACTCGAGCTCCTCCCTCGCCTTGGCGATAAGCGACGCGTCGACCACTCCCTCGCTGTGTACACGGATGCCGTTTATCTTGCGCGAAAGTATCTCGATGCTTTCCTCGCGCGTCGGGTATCCCATCGAGGTCTTTATCAGAAATCTGTCGAGCTGTGCCTCGGGAAGCTCAAAGGTGCCCTTGGTCTCGACGGGGTTCTGCGTCGCGATGACCATAAACGGCTCGGCAAGCCTATAGGTCACCCCCTCGACCGACACCTGATGCTCCTCCATACACTCCAAAAGACCCGATTGCGTCTTCGGCATCGCGCGGTTTATCTCGTCCGCAAGCAGAATATTCGTGAACACGGGACCCTTGATGAACCTGAACTCATTCTGCTTCATATCGAAATAATTCACGCCGAGAAGGTCGCTCGGAAGCATATCGGGCACGCATTGCACCCGCTTGAAATCAAGCGAGAGCGACGCGGCGAAGGTCTTCGCAAGCATCGTCTTTCCGGTGCCGGGAACGTCGTCGATAAGCATATGCCCCGAGCAAAGCAGGCAGATGACCGCAAGCTCGGATACCCTGTCCTTGCCGACGATGACCTGACGCACGCGGTCGGTGACCGTCGTGTATAATCGGTTTATCGCAGAGTGCTTCATATAAGTCTCCTTAATATCATTTTTCATTATTATGATATATCATATTCGCCCTTATGTCAAGAAAAAGGACGTTTGATGACGTCCTTTTAGTTTGCAGCCCGAGAGAAACGAAGTTGTTTTTTGCGAAAAACGAGCGCCGCCGTACAAGGATACTGCAGTCGAATTCTTCGTGATAGTCCTTGAAAATACAATAAAAAACTGCAATTCCGCATAATTTCAAGTGAAATTCCAAAATTAAAGCCGCCTGCGTTTATCACAGGCAGCTTTAAATTATTTTGTCTTGAGCACCAAGGCAACTACTGCGATCGCGGCAACGACCACGACTCCGCAAACGATATAAACGAGAATATCGGCGTCAATGCCCTTGCTTTCGACGTCCGACTCGCTGCTTTCGACCGCCTCGGTCGATTCGGGTAGGCTTTCCTCGGCGGTCTCGTTGGTCACCGTCTTCATCCAGTCGTTGATTATCGGAGATATAATATCGTAGCCCGCGGTGTTGGGATGGATCGTGTCGGGCAGATACTTCATCGTGTGGGTCTTCAAAAGGTTTTGATTGAGATTCTCGTCGTTGTAAAGATCGAGGTAATCTATCCCCCACTTATCACAGATCTGCTTTGCAACCTCGACGTACTCGCTCATATCCGAAAGACGTCCGTACTTGGTGGCAAGCGGCTGTCTGAAATTGATGATGTAGCCGTATTTCGCGTTCACGAAGGTCTCCTTCGCGTACTTGAAGGTCGCCTCAAGCCCGCCCGCGAAGGTCGTCGTGTCGAAGCGCTCGTCAAAGCCCTCGGTCATAACGCCGACGGGTGCGCTGTCCCACGCGTCGTTGACGCCGCCGTGCATAATGACGAAATCGAACTCAAGCGCGTTTTTCTGCTGACGCTGAAGCTGAGAAATTACCGTGTTCGCGCCGCGAACGGTCGAGATAGACGCGCCCGATTTGCCGACGTTAAAGCCGCGCATGGCGTTCCATTGCATGATTCTGCCCGCCCAGCCGACGGTAGCACTGCCCCACTCGTTCGACGCCTCGCATATCGAGTCACCCGCGAAAAGCACGCATTTCTTGTAAAGCTGACTTTCGGTGTCGATGCTTGTTTCCGCGCTTTCCTCGGCGGAAACGCAAAGCATACCGGAAGCGAGCATAAAAACTGCGGCAAGTATTGCAAAAAATCTCTTCATATCGTTACCTCGCTGTTTTTTGTAATTTTACCACAACGGCAAAGCCTTGTCAATGCGGCAAATGAATCCAAGCAGAGACTCGGATAAAAAAGAAAACATCCAAACCTTTTCGGTTCGGATGCTTCTTTTTGGTGACCCGTAGGAGAATCGAACTCCTGTTACCGCCGTGAAAGGGCGGTGTCTTAACCGCTTGACCAACGGGCCGTTATGGTAGCGGAAGTTGGACTTGAACCCACGACCTATCGGGTATGAACCGATTGCTCTAGCCAACTGAGCTATTCCGCCATGTTTTCGCCGCTTTTCCGCGACAGCTTGGTTAGTATAACAGAAGAAAGCCGTTTTGTCAATACCTATTTTCGCATTTTTTGTCTTTTTTAAGAAAAATATTTTTCGATTCATATTGACATATCCGAAACAGCGTGTTATTATATGTGTACAATCTTATCAAGAGTGGTGGAGGGAGCTGCCCTGTGAAACCACGACAACCTACGTTTCCGCAAGGTGTCAATTCAGCAGTTTTATTACGAAGATGAGATGTTTTAAAGGTCAAACCATGCGTTCCTTGAAGCATCTCGGGGAACGCTTTTATTATGCAAAAAAATTCTTACATAAAGGAGTAAAAAATGAGAAAGTTTTTCACCAGTGAATCCGTAACCGAAGGACATCCCGATAAGATCTGCGACCAGATCTCCGACGCTGTCCTCGACTCTATTCTCGCGGTCGACCCCATGGCACGCGTTGCCTGCGAAACCGCAACCACCACAGGTCTCATCCTCGTTATGGGTGAAATCACCACCACCGCAAAGCCCGACTTTATGGCTATCGCACGCGAAACCGTTCGCGGCATCGGCTATGACCACAGCGACAAAGGCTTCGACTGCGACACCTGCGGCGTTATCACCGCTATCCACGGTCAGTCCCCCGACATTGCAATGGGCGTTGACAAGGCGCTTGAAGCAAAGAGCGGCGAAATGAAGGACGACAAGGACACCGGCGCGGGCGACCAGGGTATGGTATTCGGCTTTGCCTGCAACGAAACTCCCGAGCTTATGCCGATGCCCATCTCGCTTGCACAGCATATGTCCCAGCGCCTCACCGAGGTTCGCAAGAACGGCACCCTTCCCTATCTCCGTCCCGACGGAAAGACTCAGGTCACCGTTGAATATGAGGACAATAAGCCTGTTCGCGTCGATGCTATCGTAGTATCCTCTCAGCACGCTGCCGACGTCAGCCTCGAAACCATCCGCGAGGACATCATCCGTGAGGTCATCATCCCCTCCGTCCCCGCTGAATATATAGACGATAACACCAAGATCTACGTCAACCCCACCGGCAGATTCGTTGTCGGCGGCCCTCACGGCGACTCGGGTCTCACCGGCCGTAAGATCATCGTTGACACCTACGGCGGATACGCTTCCCACGGCGGCGGCGCGTTCTCGGGTAAGGACCCCACCAAGGTAGACCGTTCGGCGGCTTATATGGCTCGCTACGTTGCAAAGAATATCGTTGCATCGGGTGCGGCTGACCGTTGCGAGGTTCAGATCGCTTACGCCATCGGCGTTGCAAGACCTCTTTCGGTTCTTATCAACACCAACGGCACCGGCAAGGTCAGCGACGAGCGTCTTGCAGAGATCGTAAACGAGGTATTCGACCTCCGTCCCGCGGCTATCATCGAAACTCTCGATCTCAGAAAGCCCCAGTACAAGAGCCTTGCGGCTTACGGTCACTTCGGCCGTGAAGAGCTCGGCGTTAAGTGGGAAATCACCGATAAGGTCGACGAGATCAAGGCAAGGATCTAACCCCTTCTCAGCCGTAATCAAGCATTCGGCAGAGAGCATTCAAACAGCAAAAAACACCCCGAGGCCTACTGTTCTGCCCCAAATTATACGGACAGCACAAAAACACCCCTATGGTAGATATTAAATATTAAGCAGCATACTGACTTCGTTTTTCAAGCGGAGTCAGTTTTGTTTTGGTTTGAATA
>JAFXDO010000041.1 GCA_017563195.1 Clostridia bacterium
GTAGCGGAGCATATCGAGACGTATTTCGCGCTCCCTGCTGTCCTCGTTCAGTGCGTCGAGGCGTCTGCGCAGGTCTGTATATTTGTCGTATTTTTCCTTGTAATCGTTCGATTCCTTTCGGTTTTCGGCAAAGGAGTCGAGCATTTTGAGCTGGCGCGCCGTGTCGGCAAACGCCTGCGTGTCCTGCTGTCCGTGGATCGACAAAAGCAGGCTCATGACCGCCTTAAGGCGCGACAGGGGAACGCTTCTGCCGTTTATCTTTGCACCCGACCTGCCGTCGCGCGTGAGCTTACGGAGCACCGTGATGCTTCCGTCCTCCTCGGGCTCGACGTCGAGCTCCTTAAGCGTTTCCTTGGTGTCTGCGTCGTCGACGTAGAACATACCCTCGACGGTTGCCTCGTCCTCGCCCGTGCGGATGATATCCTTGTCGCTTCGTGCGCCGCAGAGCAGTCCGAGGGAGTCGATTATTATACTTTTTCCGGCACCCGTTTCACCCGTGAAGGCGCAGAAGCCGTTTTCGGGCTCGAGCGAGAGCCTTTTTATCAATGCGATATTCTCGATATAAATTGAAGCAAGCATACAAAAACCTTTATATAAGTTCGTTCAGTATCCCGTTGATCTCCGCCGCGCTTGAATTGTCGAGCGCGATTATCAGAAGTGTGTCGTCGCCCGCAAGCGTTCCGACGACGTTGTCAAGCTCCATCGAGTCGACAGCAGCGCCCGCCGCAGAGCCCATTCCCGTGTAGGTCTTGACCACGACGAGGTTGTTCGCGCAGGCGACAGAGCGTACCGCCTGTCTCAGAATAAGCGAAAACTTTCCGCTTATTTCGATATGCTCCTTTGCTCTTACGGTGCGGTATTTGTAAACGCCGTCGTCACCCTCGGACTTGATAATACCAAGCTCGCGAATATCGCGCGAGACGGTCGCCTGAGTGACGTTGAAGCCGTTTTGCTTAAGCAGCGACTGAAGCTCCTCCTGCGTTTCGACGACGTGCAGCTTTATAAGCTCCAATATTTTGCTTTGTCTTACACTTTTCATTTTAGTTTCCTCCCGCAAGCGGGTCCTCAAGACATTTTATTGTAAAGCGTTTCGTAGAATGCGTCCTTCTTTAGCTTGATAAGCTCGAGCGTGCGGCTTGAGCGCGAGACCGTCACACGGTCAAGCGGCAGAAGTGTGCAGACCGCGCGTCCGTCAGAAAGGAGCATATTGTTTTCGGTTTGGTTGCGGTTGATGATTTCGAGGTGTGAGTTCGGTGAAAAGACCATCGCACGCGCAGAAAGCGAGTGGGGGCATATCGGGCATACGCAGAATGCGTCGAGCTTGGTGTCGATTATCGGGCCGCCCGCGCTCATCGCATACGCGCTCGAGCCTGTGGGGGTGGCGAAGATGACGCCGTCGGCACGGTATGCGCAGACGGTCGCGCCGTCGCAGAGAAGCTCGATATCGGCAATGTCACCGTCGGTCCTTCTCGCGATGACAGCCTCGTTAAGTGCCGTCGAGCTTGCGATCACTTCGCCGTTTCTCACGACCCTGATATCGAGAAGCATCCTTGTTTCGGTGCTGCAGCCGCTCTTCAATGCAGAAAGCATCGAAAGCTCGCTGTTTTCAAGCCCCGACATATAGCCGAGCGTGCCGAAGTTAATGCACATTATCGGCGTGCCCTTGCGGAAGGCGAGCCTCGACGCGTTGAGCATCGTGCCGTCGCCGCCGAGGGCGATGATGGCGTCGAACTGCTGATCTGTCCCCTCGACGTAGCGCTCGTGCGCGATGCCGAAGGAGTCGAGCGCCTGCTCGACGGGCAATATTTCATTGTCGGTAACGTTGCCCTTCGGAGAGGGGAAGAGCAGAACCTTGTCAAACGTCATATTATCACGCCTTCGTCGTTTGTTTTTGTGAAAAGAGCGAGGTATTCGCGGTTTCCGTCGCCGCCTAAAATCGGTGAATCGGTAAGTCCGACACGCTCAAAGCCGTATTGCCTTGCCGACGCGTCGAGTCTTCCGAGGATCTCCCCGAGTATCCTGCCGTCCTTATCCCTGACGATGCCGCCCTTGCCGATATTGCTTTTTCCCGCCTCGAACTGCGGCTTTATAAGCGTCACCATCTGCTTGCCTGCGGACAGGATATCCGCACATGCAGGGTAGATGAGCGACTGCGAGATGAAGGAAACGTCCATACAGATAAAGTCGATATCGCAATCGAAGTCGTCGCGCCTTGCGTAGCGCGCGTTGAAATTTTCTATGACCGTTACGCGTTCGTCGTTGCGTATTTTTTCGTCGAGTTGAGCCGACCCTACGTCGAGTGCAAATACCCGTTTTGCGCCGTTTTGAAGCAGGCAATCGGTAAATCCGCCGGTCGACGCGCCTATATCGAGCGCGGTCAGCCCGTTTACGTCGAGCCCGAATTCGTTCAATGCGTGCGAAAGCTTTTCGCCTGCGCGGGAAACGAAGCGTCGGTCGTCGGTTATTTCGATGCTTTCGTTACCGTCGATCTCAAGTGACGGCTTGGTTATTTTTTTGCCGTTTACGGCAACGCTGCCCTCGCTTATCGCGGCTTGCGCCTTGCTTCGGCTTTTGAAGAAGCCGTTTTCGGTCAGATAAAGGTCGAGTCTCATCGGATGCCCTCGCTAAGAGCCCTTGCGATATCGTCATCGGTCAGCGAAAGCGATTCGAGAAGCTCCTTATTACTGCCGTGCTCGGGGAAAATGCCGTCTATCGCAAGGATATGCACGCGCTTGCCCTGAAGGAATTGACTTTCGGCAAGCGTCGCGCAGATGCGCTGACCCACGCCGCCGTTTTTGATGCCCTCCTCGGCAAAAACTATATTATTTATGCCCGAGAGCAGCTTTGCGAGCACCGAAAAGTCGATGGGGTTGAGCTTTGTAAGCGAGATGATGCGTACCGAGTCGCCGAGCTTGCCCGCCGCGCTTACCGCCGTTTCGGTCAGCCTGCCGTAGGTGACGACCGCGCTTTGCGGCGAAGCACCGATGTCGCGGCAGACAAATCCGTCGACCGACATAAAGCCGTCGAGCGAAATATCGCCGCTTTTCGGGTAGCGGATGACGTGCACGCCGCTTCCCGCTATCGCCTCGTCAAGCGACTTTTCAAGCGAAGCGAAGCTGACGGGGGAGTGGAAGGTGACGTTCGGGATCTCGGAAACGAACGCCGTGTCAAATATACCGTGGTGTGTCGCGCCGTCGTTTGCGACGAGACCTGCGCGGTCAAGCGCGACGATTATATGAAGGTCCTGAAGCGCCGCGTCGTGTATAAGCTGGTCGAACGCGCGCTGTACAAAGGTGGAATACACCGCGAAAACGGGCACCATTCCCTCGGTCGCGAGTCCGCAGGCGAAGGTAAGTGCGTGCTCCTCGGCTATGCCGACGTCGAAGAATCGGCTCGGGAACCGCTGCGAAAACTCCTTAAGCCCCGTGCCGTCGGGCATCGCCGCGGTGATGGCTACGAGCTTTTCGTTTTTCTCGGCACGCTCGCACATAAGTGCGCCGAAGCGGTTCGAGAACGACTCGCCGCCCTCCTTTATCCTGCCTGTTTCTATATCAAAGCCCGAGACTCCGTGGAAGAGATCGGGGCGCTCCTCGGCGTATTTATAGCCCTTGCCCTTGGTGGTGCAGATGTGAACGACCGAGCATTTTCCGTCGTCCTTCGCCTCGGCAAGCACACGCTCAAGATGCTTTTCGTCGTTGCCGTTGAGCGGGCCGTAGTAGGAAAGCCCGAACTGCTCGAAGAAGTTCTGGCTCATCGCGATACGCTTGAAGCTGTTTTTCAGCCTGCGGGTGCATTTTATCAGCCCGTTTCCGACAAGCGGGATATGCTCGAAGAAGCGCTTGACACCGTTTTTTACACGGAAGTACTTCGCGCTCGAGCGGACGATCGAGAAATACTTACTCATCCCGCCGACGTTGGGCGAGATGCTCATATCGTTATCGTTAAGCACGATTATTAGCTTTTCCTTGTCGGCGCAGTTATTCAGCGCCTCGTATATCATTCCGCCCGTGAAGGCGCCGTCGCCGACGACAGCCACGGTGTAGGCGTCGCTTCCCGAAAGCAGATTAGCCGCTGCAATGCCTGCGGCGGCTGAAATACTCGTCGAGCTGTGACCGACTCCGAAGGCATCGTATTCGCTTTCGCTGCGCTTCGGGAACCCCGAGATACCGCCGAAGCGACGGAGGGTATCAAATCGGGATCTCCTGCCTGTGAGCAGCTTATGCACGTAGCTTTGGTGTCCGACGTCGAATATTATCTTGTCCTTCGGCAGGTCGAAGATGCGGTGCAGAGCAAGCGTGAGCTCGACAACGCAGAGGTTTGCCGCAAGGTGTCCGCCGTTTTGTGATACGGTGGTCAGGAGCTGCTGTCTTATCTCCGAGGCAAGCGTGGCAAGCTCGTCGTCGTTCAACGACTTGACGTCCTGCGGAGAGTCTATTTTTTCGAGGATCATATTGAAAATTCCCCTGATTTGAATATCGCGTCGGCATAGCCGGCGCGGTGAATTCGTTATTATTTTTTAAATCCGCAAAGCACCTTGGCGGAAAAGGTTACTATTTCGGTGCTGTGCTTTATTGCGACCGATTTGCCCATCGCCTTGCCGCCGACCGTTAGTGCCGAAATGAGCGAGGTCAGCGCAAGCGTGAGGAAAAATGCGGTTTCGTGACTGAATTTGTCCGACGTGAAAAGGTTTGCCGCGATCGCCGCGCCCGTCGCACCCGAAACGATACCCGCGATATCGCCTATGATATCGTTACAGAACGAGCTTACCTTTTCGGCGTTGTTTACAAGCCAGACCGCCTTTTGACCCGTCTTCAGCTTGCGCGCCGCCATCGAATTGAAGGGCTTGATGTCAGCCGTCGTGACGGCGACACCGATTATGTCGAACACTATACCGAGCGCGATTATCGCGATGAGTATCAGCGCCGACGCGAACACCGGCACAAGGTCGAGCACCGTGTCGCTCGTCGCGGCGGAAAGCACGAGCGATATTAAAAAGCTCAGCAAAAACGCCGTAACGACCCATCTTGTGTTACTCTTTTTCTTTTTGTTTTTGATTCTCTTTTCCCGACTTCGCGGGTTACCCTTGTCGTCCATTTTTTTAAGTTCGCGATGTGAGGCACGAATGATTCGTTGACTTCTCCCCGCGAGACCCTTTCTTTAAGTTCGCGATTTTCGTCTTTTGTAATTTGCTTGCTCTGCTCGCGATGCCTTTCATCTTTGCATTGAGAAAAGTATGATGGCGGCACAAAACGTAAACTTTGTGGCATACGGTCAAGTAGGTTTTCCCCACGGACTACTTCTTGTCGCCAATGAAGCGGTTCCCCTTTAAAGCCCGAGTCGGAGCATTACTGCGTCCGCGACTTGATTGCCTTTAAGTCCACACTGCAATCCGTTTTGTGCCATAACTATTAAAATTCTCAGCCTAGGAGTTTTCCTCTATGCCCCTTTACGGTCTGCCTAATCCTCTTTTGCAGATACGATTTCAACAGGGATAATCCCGTCTTCGGTAGCTAATCTCCGACAGGCATGACCTGTATCCGCCAATATCCACGCAAGGCAGGCTACATCTATCCACAGCGTCAAAAAGTGCACCGCATGATAGGTTTAATCTTTAGACTGTACGCATCTCGCATTCCGCGGGATTACCCCGACGGCGTACGGATACGCACAGAAAAAAGCCTCCAAAGGTAAGTGGGTCGAATGCCGTATGCCATTACAGCCCGCCCACAAACCTATTCTCCCAGCACCCACCCTCAACTGGGCGTAGACAGCAAGCACAAGGAGCTTCATCGATTTGCCTTTACGCGTATTTTTAGGCACGCTTTCAGCAGCGAAGGGACAACTAGGATACTGCGCCATCATCTGTAATTATAACACAGTTACCTTGAAAATACAAGTGTATTTCCTACAAATTAGTATATACAAAGCGTTGTATATTGCTTATACTCGTTAAATTTTCGTTATTTTTCGCGAGTAAGGATATAATCGCAGAAGCTTAAAAGCCTTTTTTTGGATTCGCTTTCGCAAAAGCTGTCGAGGCATTTTTTTGCCGAATCGATACATTCGAGTGCGAATTCCTCGGCGCCTCTTTCGCCCAAAAGCGACACGAAGGTCGATTTTTCGCTCTTTATATCCTTGCCGATCGACTTGCCCAAAACCTCGGGAGTCGAGCGGATATCCAAAAGGTCGTCGGTTATCTGGAACGCGCGTCCGGTTAAAAGTCCGAATTCCTCCGCGGCAATGCTCTGCTCCTCCGTCGCGCTTGCGGCGATACAGCCGAGCAGACACGCACAGGAGAAGAGGGCGCCGGTCTTAAGGTCGACAAGCCGCGTAAGCTTGTCGATGCCGAGCTTTTTTCCTTCGCCGTCGAGGTCGTATTGCTGCCCTGCACACATCCCGTTTGAACCCGCGCATTTCGAAAGCACAAGCACTGCCTTTTCGTTTTGATGCGGCGAGCAAAGAGAATTGCCGCAGATCGTGCCGAACGCGTCGAGCGCAAGGCTGTCACCTGCGAGAATGGCGGTGGCTTCGCCGAATTTTTTGTGGTTTGACGGCTTTCCGCGGCGCATATCGTCGTTATCCATCGCGGGAAGGTCGTCGTGAATCAGCGAGAAGGCGTGCACCATTTCTATCGCGCAGGCGTAATCGATCGCACACTCGGGGCTTCTGCCGCAAAGCTCGCAGAATTCGCGAACCATATATGCGCGAAGCCTTTTTCCGCCGCCCAAGGCAGAGTAGGCTATCGCCTCGTTCAGCGCTTCGGCGCCGCCCGTCTTTTCGGAAAGCAGGGAAGCAAGGCGTTTTTCGGTTGCGTCGGCAGAGCCCTGCAGAGCCGTCTTGAAGCCCATCACTGATCGAACTCCTCTTCGGTCAGCACTCCGTCCTTCATCTGAAGAAGCCTTACCTTTTCCTCTGCTTTATCGAGTCTTTCGGTGCAGAGCTTGACGAGCGCGGTGCCCTCGTCGAAAAGCTTGATGAGGTCCTCGAGGGGGACGTTGCCGCTTTCCAGCGATCTTACTATCTGCTCGAGACGGGCAAGCGCCTGCTCGAAGGTCATTTCGTTACTCATAATTTATCTTCCTTTCCTGCCGAGCGCCGCATTCTTCAATGCGCGGAGCTCGCTTGAATTAAGCTCGCGATATTCGCCCGCCTTCAGATCGCCCAATCTGAGCGGGCCGAGCGAGATCCTCTTGAGCTTGGTTATATAAACGCCCACCTTTTCGCAGATGCGGCGTATTTCGCGGTTCTTGCCCTCGGACAGCGTGAACTTTAACACGCTCTGCGTTTCGTTTCGGCTGACAAGCTCGACCCCGACGGGCGATATCCTTTCGCCGTCAAGCTCGCGCACGGCGCGGAGCCTGTCGAGCTCCTCGTTTTCGACCTTGCCCCTAAGCGTTACAGAGTAGACCTTCTGTATCTCGCCCGAGGGGTGGGAAACGGCATTTGTCAGCTCGCCGTCGTTGGTCATCAGAAGCAGACCCTCGCTGTTGAGGTCGAGCCTGCCGACGGGGTATACGCGCACGCCGATATCGACTATATCGGAAACGCTTTTTCTGCCCTTTTCGTCGCTCATCGTCGTGACGACGCCCTTAGGCTTGTTTAACATTATGTAAACCTTTCGTGAGGTTTCGGCAACGACGCTTTTGCCCTTGTAGGTGACCGCATCGTTTTCGGGATCGATTCTCATACCCAAGGTAGCCTGAACGCCGTTCACCTCGAAATTGCCTGCCTCGATCTCCTTTTCAGCCGCCCTGCGCGACATGAGCCCGCATTCTGCGACGTATTTCTGCAATTTTACACTTTCCATATTTTACCGATTCGCAAAGAGCAAATCTATGATGCTCTTCCTTTCCGTATATATTTCGTCTGTTGATTCTAAATAAATTATGTAAACGTCCTTGCCGCCCGACCTGCATACCGCGTAGCATAGCGGCGTCGCTTTTTCGATCGGGGGAGAGAGGTATTCGGGGGTGACAAGCTCGAGCTCGTAATCGGCTCCCTTCGGCAGGCAGACGTAGTGATTTCCGACGCTTTTCAGGGTCAGAAAGCCGTTTCTTCCGGCGATCGCGATTTCCGCCGAAAGCCCACCCTTATCGATGCAGACTCGGGTGAAATTATCGAACGCGCAATCGAGCAGGGTCCGATGGGTCGACGAGGGGAATGCGTCCTGAAGCGTCACGGCGATGAGCGTCAAGCCGTTTTTCTCCGCCGCGCTGACGAGGCATTTGCCGTCCCTCGAGGTGTATCCCGTCTTGACGCCGATGACGTCGCTCGACGAGAAAAGCAGCTTATTGTGGTTTACAAGGTGTCTGCCCTCGGGGATGCCGTCGTAGGGCACGCGCGCCGTTTTCGTCGCGACTATTTCGCGAAAAACGTCGTATTGCATCGCCTCGGCGGTGATAATCGCGAGCTCGCGCGCGGTGGTGTAGTGATTATCGTCCGAAAGCCCGTGAGGGTTTGCAAAATGCGTGTTTTCAAGTGACAGCTCGAGTACGCGCTCGTTCATCATTTCGACAAAGCCGTCAACGCTGCCGCCGACGGCTATCGCAAGCGCGGTTGCCGCGTCGTTTCCGCTTTCGAGCAGCAGGCAATACAGCAGCTCCTTGACGGTGAGGCTTTCGCCCTCCTTAAGATAGACCGAGCTGCCCTCTATCCCGCAAGCCTCCTTGGGGACGGTGAAGCTTTTTTGCAGATCACAGCTTTCTATTGCGACAAGCGCGGTCATTATCTTGGTCGTGCTCGCCATTCCGCGCCGCTCGTCGGCGTTTTTGGAGTAAAGCACGCTCCTGCTGTCGGCATCGATGACTATCGCGCATCTTGCCGCGTTTGTCGGACAGTCTATACTATAATCGACGCTTATCGCGCCCGAGTCGGGCAGTGAAAGCGTTGAAGCCTCGTAGCTTATTTCAAAGATCCTGACAAAGCAGAGCGATACCGCAAGCGCGGTCACAGTCAAGAAGATCAGAGCCCTTTTCATACCGAAACACCTCGGAAAAGTATATTTCGGTCGGGGCAAAATAATACGCATACATTTTATAATATAAAATTTATCTTGTCAACACAAAAAGTTCATTATTACCTTCTTGACAAACCCATATTTAAGACTTATACTTCAAATAGACAATTATTATGGATTTGTGAGGTTCGCTATGAGCATTTTGGTTACCGGCGGCACAGGCTACATCGGCTCGCATACCTGTGTTGAGTTTATAGAAAAGGGTAAGGACGTCGTTATTCTCGACAACCTTTCCAACTCCAAGGCGCAGGTCGTCGATTACATCGAGCAGATCACCGGCAAGCGCCCCAAGTTTTACGAGATCGACCTTCTCGACAGAGAGGGCGTCAAGAGGGTATTCGACGAAAACGACATCGATGCGGTCATCCACTTCGCGGGGCTCAAGGCTGTCGGCGAGTCGGTCGCAAAGCCCATCGAGTACTACCACAACAACATCACGGGTACCTTGAACCTTATTTTCGAAATGCGTGAGCACAACTGCTTCAACATCGTATTTTCCTCGAGCGCGACGGTTTACGGCAAGCCCGAAAGCGTGCCCATAAAGGAGGATTTCCCGCTTTCCACCACCAATCCCTACGGCACCACCAAGCTTTACATCGAGCGCATCCTTACCGATCTTTGCGTTTCGGATAAGCGCTTCTCGGTCGTTCTTCTCCGCTACTTCAACCCCTTCGGCGCGCACGAAAGCGGACTTATCGGCGACGACCCCAACGGCATCCCCAACAACCTTATGCCCTACGTTACCCGCGTTGCGAAGGGTATGCTTCCTCATCTCAACGTGTTCGGCAACGACTACGAGACCCACGACGGCACCGGCGTGCGCGACTACATCCACGTGCTCGACCTTGCGGCGGGTCACTTCGCGGCGCTCAAGGCGCTTGAAAACAGAGGCGTTTCGGTTTATAACCTCGGCACCGGCAACGGCTACAGCGTGCTTGACCTTATAAACGCGTTCGAGCGTGTAAACGGCATCAAGATCCCTTATCAGATCACCGACAGACGCCCCGGCGACATCGCGGAATGCTTCGCCGACGCAAGCAAGGCTGAGCGTGAGATCGGCTGGAGGGCTACAAGAACGCTTGACGAAATGTGCGAGTCGGCTTGGAAGTTCGAGGACCGCGCAAGATAATTTACCTTTGGAGAGATAGTATTGTTTCGCAGATTCTTTTACGGCCGTTACGGTAACGACCATCTAAATTTGGTGATAATGGTCATCGCGCTCGTCATAGGCGTTTCGTCGGTGTTCACGCACGGGGTGACCTACCTGATATTCGCGCTTTTGCAATTTTGCCTGCTTTGCTTGTGGTTTATGCGCTTTTTGTCGAAAAACCACTATGCAAGAAGCAACGAGAACCAAAAATTCCTTCATTTTTGGGGCAGACTCAGGGAAAAATTCAAGGGCGTGCGGGCGTTTTTCAGCCGTCTTGCCGACAGGGATCACAGATATTTCAAGTGCCCGAGATGCCATTCGCGTCTCCGCGTTCCCCGCGGCAGGGGCAATATCACCGTGACCTGCCCGAGGTGCAGGCATCAGTTCGATAAGAAAAGCTGAATCAAAAGAATTAAAACGAAAAAAGTTGAGTCTCGGCTCAACTTTTTTTGAGATAATGTGACAAAACGCCGTGTTTTTTCGTCTTAAGAGGTGTAATCCAAAAAAAGGAGAAGAGATTATGAAAAAATTGATTGCGATTTTGATTCTTTCGGCGCTTATTATAAGTCTCGCCGCGTGCGGCGGGGATTCGCTTGGCGCGAGCTCGGGTATCTCGGGCGACACGAACGAATCGGAAAAAACGAACGAATCCAATGGAACGAACGAATCGAGCGAGATAAACGAATCGGGAGAAGCGGGCGCTGACGATTCAAGCGAGTCGAGCGACGGCGATTCCTACGAGTCGAGCGATGACACGCAGGACAACGACTCTTCGATCGGGGACGATATTTCGCAGGGTGACTCCGAAAATTCCGACGTAAGCGGTGACGACGGCGAAAAAACGCTTGAAATACTGAAAAGCCGCTTTCCCGAAAAGGATGCTGTAGGCTATAAGACCTTTTACACCAAGGAAAGCGCGCTTAACGCTTGGCGCTGCTACACCAATCCCACGTACGAGATAACCGCGATATTCGACGGAAGCGTCACCCGATTTTTCGACGCGATCGACGGCGATTATTTCCATGCAGAGCACGGCGAATGGACTATTTATTGCTGCAACGGCTTTTACAACGTCGAGGACAAGGGCGAGGGAATGCTTTTGAGCTTCCACTTTGACAAGGAAACCGGCGATTTTGACCACGTTGAAAAGGTTTACCACGGGCACGGGACGGGGTTTGAGTACAACTACTACTCGCCTATAACCATGAAGACCTACAGCTACACAGGCGACGAGCAGGGGGGCGTGCTTTACGAGTGCGAGGGGCTCTTTATCTGCCGCAATATGACGAGCTCGTACGACCTCGCCGACGCCTACCTCAACGGCGAATTCGACATATCCAAGATACAGACAAGCAAGTTCGGGCTTACCAAGGACGGGCAGATCGTCATCCCGTTTGAATACGACAACATGGCGTTTTTCAGCAGTAATTGGTATGAAAATATGCCTTCTGACGTCGGTGTTGTGGTTGCCGAAAAGGACGGACGCTTTTACTACTTCTCGACGAACGGAACCAACCTTACCCCCGACGGCTTCGACTGCGGCTCCGAGCCCTGCGGCGACCGCGCTTGGGTCTTCGAGGACGGTCATGGCAGGATCATTAGGTTTTATTGAGTTGAATTAAGGATATATGCGAGAGAGGAATTTTTGAAAAAATCCCCCTCTCGCGCTCTCCCCTAAAAACCTTTAAAATTAAAATGAATACAATAAAAAAGGTCGGTATTATTTATGATTAAAAAAGTATCACTTGTTTTACTTATGCTGTGTATGCTTTTTGCGGTTTTGACGACTGTGGGGTGTGATAAGGCGGACGTTGATGACGGCTCGTCGGATATCAGCGCAGAGGAAAGCAAAGCCCACTTTGACGGATACGACGAATTTTTCAACGGTCAGAAGGTAAGAGCCGTGACCGACAGAACGAAGTACAGCTACGAGGACGATATCGTCGTTACAGTTGTTTCCGACAACTCCAAGGATATTCTCGGGACCGCGCCCTGCGATTTTTATATCGAGTATTGGGACGGTGAAAAGGGCGAATGGGTAAGGTGCGACAAGGAGTTCGGTGTCGATGAGATTTATATTGAGCACACGGGAACGTTTACCGACCGAATCGGTATCAAGTACCGCGTCGACAAGGGAAGGCTTGGCGCTCACCGCGTCGCGTATAACGTTCATTCGAACGAGTTCGGTAAGCTTGTCGCGTATTCGAATATTTTTGAAATGGTTGATTAGTGCCCCAAAAATGCAAGCATTTTCGGGGACCCCAATAATGCCCCAAAAAAATAATGCCCGAAAACGAAAGAAAAGAGCCTAAAAAGGCTCTTTTTTCAGTTCTTTTTTGCAAACAGCAGGCAGCCGCTTTCGCGCCATTCCTCGATCTTTTCGCGTACCCGAGCTTCGGTCACGCCGAATCTTTCGGCAAGACAATGCGTACAGAGGAAGCCCTCGGTCATACCGCGGTTGATAAGCTTCTTCGAAGCGCCGATATCGTCAGAGCCGAGCTCGGTTCCGCATTTTACGCATTTATTCGGCATCGACTACCTTGCAGCGGTACATCTTGCAGGTGTGAGGCTGGATGTACTCGGTACGGAAAACGTCCTTGTACACGCCGAGCGTCTTGTGCTCGATTATATCGCGGATCTCAAGCGCCTTGCCCGAAGAGCGGTTGATGCCGAGCGTGTCGAAGCTGAAGAAGGGGTCTGCGCCGTTATCGGAAAGGTTGAAGATGCCGATGGCGATATCGCCGCCCTCGAGGAATCTTGCCCAGACCTTAACGTCGGTAGCCCACCAGTGGTTGCCGCAGTTGAAGGGCTGGCGGTATGCCTCGTCCTGATTTATCGCGAGAATTTCCTTGTTGAGAAGGATCTTCTTGGTTGCCTCGTCCATATTGCGGATATCGCAGCCGATCATAAGCGGCGAGCCGAGGAACGCCCAAGCGGCGAAGTGGGTGAGGTATTCCTCATCGGTACAGCCCGCAACGGCGACGTTGCCCTTACCGCGCATACCGACGATGAGCATATCCATATCGTTGAAGCAGCCCTGACCGTTGGTGGTGAGGTATTCGTCCTGCTTCATAAGAAGCTCCTTTACCGACTGCCAGCTGTCGTTGATATCGCCGGTCGAGCGCCAGAGATGCGCGCCCGTCTGCTTTATCCATTCGTTGGTCTGATCGACGCCCCACGAGCAAGCCGAGAAGCAGATATCTCTGCCGCAGTTTGCAAGCGCGAGCCCCATTCTCTTGTAAAGCAGGTGACCCTGCTGATACATCGGCTTGAAGCAGTAGTCGTATTTAAGATAGTCGACGCCCCACGAAGCGAAGGTTTCGGCATCGATGAATTCATATTCGAAGGAGGAGGGGTAGCCCGCGCAGGTAAGGTTGCCGGCGCAGGAATACATACCGAACTTGAGACCCTTCGAGTGGACGTAATCGGCAACATGCTTCATTCCGTTGGGGAATTTGTTCTTATCGGGCACGAGGCGGTTGTTTTCGTCGCGCTTCATTTCTGCCCAGCAGTCGTCGATGACGAGGTATTCGTAGCCTGCGTCGAGCAAGCCGTTTTCTACCATCGCGTCAGCCGTTTCCATTATAAGCTTTTCGTCGATGTTTCTGCCGAAGGTGTTCCAGGAGTTCCAGCCGAGAGGGGGTTTACGTACTATCATAATTATTGCCTTTCCTTGTTTTATAGGGTGTTAATATTTTAACATACCGACTTGTCATATTCAAGTGTTTTTTTGTCTTTTTGAAGCCAAACTGTTGAATAAATATTCGTTGTGTGGTATGATGTAGACAGTAATCACGAAGGGATGACTATGATGAAAAGATGCATAGCTTTTATAATGATAATCGCGCTTGCCGTCTCGCTCGTATGCTGTAAGGGCGGCGGGGACGAGCAGTCCGCGACAGTCTATCCGTCACGCACGGCGGCGTTTTACGGTAATATGGATACCGAATCGTTCTGGTTTTGCATGACCCTGACCAACAACGGGTACACCTATCGGTTCGAGCAGGCGACCGACGGCGCGAGGGTCACCACCATTGAGGACCACAGCGACAACGGGCTTGACAAATACAGCATCTACGACGGAAGCTGCATCCACGAGCTGAACGTCGACGAAAAATATTACGACACGGTCGTGAATCTGCCGGGGCAGGAGTTTCTTTTCGGCGACTACACCCCCGAAATGTTTGCAAACCCCACCTCGACCGCTGTCGAAAGCTTCAAGGGACGTAGCTATTACTGCGAGACCTTCGCCACCGCGTTGAGTGCGGGAGCGGCGACAAGCGGCAGGAACAAGTACTACTACGACAACGAAACGCTTATCGCCGTCGAACGCTATGAAGGCGGCAAGCTCGTTATGATAATGGAGTTTTCGGGGTACTCGAACGATATCCCGAGCGGCGTTTATCTTGCTATCCCCTCGGATTTTAAGGCGAGGAATCTCGTATACGAGGAATCCGCCGTCGACTTTTCCGAGATCTGGGGCGACAAGTTCAACTGATAAAGGAAGGGAAGTGTCTTTATGTACCGTGCCGAGCATCCGAGACCTCAGCTTCGGCGTGAGGAATGGCTCAACCTGAACGGTGAATGGGATTTTGAGTTCGATTTTTCCAAAAGCGGGCTTGCGCGGGGGATGTCTGCGCCCGACGCGGCGTTTTCGCAAAAAATAAATCTTCCGTTTTGCCCCGAAAGCAGTCTTTCGGGCATAGGATACACCGATTTCATCAACGCGGTGTGGTACAGAAGAAGCGTCGTTATTCCCGATGAATTCAAGGGCAGGCGCGCGATTCTGCACTTCGGCGCGGTCGATTATTATTGCACCGTCTTTGTAAACGGGGCACGCGTCGGCGATCATATGGGCGGATATTCGCCGTTTTCCTTCGATATCACCGATTTTTTAAAGGACGGCGAAAATATCATCACCGTATATGCCGAGGACGACACGAGGGCGACCGACATCCCGTCGGGCAAGCAGAGCCACGAGCATTTTTCGTTCGGCTGCTACTACACCCGCACGACCGGAATCTGACAGACGGTGTGGCTCGAGTTCGTTCCCGAAAATCACATAAAAAGCGTCAGGATCGCAACCGATATTGCGTCGCAGAGCGTGACGCTGACCGCGACTCTTTGCGGCAGATCAACGCTAAAGGCGGAGGTGCTTTATAACGGAAAGCGCGTCGGCTTCGGTGAAAGCGACGGAAGCGTTATTACGGTTCGGCTTGACGAGCTTCATTTGTGGGAGCTTGGCAAGGGTCGGCTTTACGAGCTTGCGCTTAGCTTTGGTGACGACAGGGTGAAAAGCTATTTCGGTATGCGCGAGATAGGCTTTGACGGACATAAATTCCTGCTCAACGGGAAAAGTGTCTTTCAGCGGCTCGTGCTCGATCAGGGCTTTTACCCCGACGGAATCTACACGGCGAGCAGCGATTCCGAGCTTGAAAACGATATAAAGCGCTCGATGGCATTGGGCTTTAACGGCGCGAGACTGCACGAAAAGGTGTTTGAGGAGCGGTTTTTGTACCATTGCGACCGTCTTGGCTATATGGTTTGGGGTGAATACCCGAGCTGGGGGCTCGATATCAGCAAGCCCGAGTCGGTCTACCGCTTTCTTCCCGAGTGGCTTGATATATTGAACCGCGACATCAACCATCCCTCGATAATCGGCTGGTGCCCCTTTAACGAGACCTGGGATTACGAGGGCAGGCGTCAGTGCGACGACGTACTTTCGCTCGTCTACCGCGTTACCAAGTCGGTCGACCCGACGCGTCCCTGCATCGACACGAGCGGCAACTTCCACGTTATCACCGACGTTTTCGACGTTCACGATTACGACTCCTCGGGCGACGCGATACGCGCGCGTTACCGCGAGCTGCCGAACGCCATCGTCGACAAGTTTGACGACAGGCAGAAATACGCTCGCGAGCCGATATTTATAAGCGAGTACGGCGGCATCGGCTTCCTTCTCGATTCGAAGGGGTGGGGGTACGGCAATATTCCCGAGTCCAAGGAGGCGTTTCTTGCGCGTCTTAAGGATGTGACCGACGCGATACTCGAGAATAAGTACATTTTCGGGTTCTGCTATACACAGCTCACCGACGTCGAGCAGGAATGCAACGGGCTTTATACCTACGACCGTATATGCAAGTTCGACCCCGACGATATTTCGGCGATCATTGGAAGCAAAGCGGCGATAGAGGATTGATAGAAAGGGAGCAATCGCTCCCTTTTGTTTTCGAAAAAAATTCAAAAAAATTGAAAAAAGGTATTGACTTTTTAAAAATGTTGTGCTAATATATATCACGTTGCGAGCGACGCAACGTTTTGGGGGTTTAGCTCAGCTGGGAGAGCATCTGCCTTACAAGCAGAGGGTCACAGGTTCGAGCCCTGTAGTCCCCACCAGAAAAGAACCTACCTTTGTCGTAGACAAAGGTGGGTTCTTTTCAACTAAATCCGTCCTTGCGGACGGGATAAATCCCACCTTAGTGGGATGAAATCACTCCGTGATGAAATCCGACTTCGTCGGGTAAAGGGACGGATTTAATTTCATCTGCGTCAGCAGATTTCATCCGAACGGAGTGAGGATTTCATCGCGCTTTGCGCGATTACATTGAAAATCGTTGAAATCTGTGATATAAGGTTGTTTCTTTTCAACTAAATCCGTCCTTGCGGACGGGATAAATCCCACCTTAGTGGGATGAAATCACTCCGTGATGAAATCCGACTTCGTCGGGTAAAGGGAC
>JAFXDO010000042.1 GCA_017563195.1 Clostridia bacterium
ACGTCGGACTTAACGCCGTCGGGTCTGCCGAGAGTGGTGTGCATTTCGGTAATAACGTTGTCAGCGCCGACAACTGCTACTACACAGTAGTTCATGTCCTTAGCTTCGCCATGACCGAGAGCAGTAAGTTCAGCAACAGTCATGTTGTCGCCTGCAACGATCATAAAGTAGTAATCATGAATGTAACCTGCGTAGTCAAGAACGATTGCGTCTTCGGGAAGTTCAACGCCGGGATCTTCGGGATCGGGTTCTTCTTCGAATGCAACGTTAGAGAAGTTAACGGTAGATACGCCGTCAACGATAAGGTTGTTCGCGGAAGCATTGGTGAAATCAAATCCGGAAGCATAAAGCTTATCGCCAACTTCGAGACCGGCGATAATATCTTTTTCTGCCGCATAGGTTTCGGTGCCGCTGAAAACGAGGAACATGATTTCGTTTGCGTTAAGGGTCCAAGCTTCATAGTCTTTGTTGCCGACTGCGCCGGTAGCGTTAACTACAAATGCGCCTTCGGTTTCATTCCATTCAGCCTTAACCTTGAACCACCATTCGAACCATGCGCCGCCAACAGTAGCGACAACGTCTTTACCTTCGCCGTAGCCGAGGATAACGGGATAGCCGTCGTTGCCCCAACCGTAAGCGTTGATAGAGCCAACGGGAATAATGTAGGGTACAACTTCGGGATCGGGAGTAGGTTCTTCTTCAACGGGAACGTCTGCATATACTTCGATTTCGTTAACGAATGCAAATATGCCGTCGAGTTCAAATTCAACCTTAACGAACTGAGCCTCGCCTTCGATATTAGCTACTGCTACGAAAGATTCGGAAGCAGAAACGAAAGCGGAGAGATCGAGTTCTACCACTTCGCCCCAGGTTTCGCCGTCAGCAGAGAGGTAAGCCTTTACAGACTTCGGACCCTTAATGCCGGAAGCGCCCTGAAGGTCCATAACGTTAGCCTTAACAGTAGTAACGTTGTAAGATTCGGTAAGATCGATGATAACGTAGCCGACGCCGCCGGGAGCGTTGATTATGGAAGCATCAGAGCCGTTGTTGTAGAATGTAAACCAGTTTGCATCATAAGAGATGGTGGTCTGTGCAGCACCGTCGGTAAGACTTGCGGTGTATTGTCCATAAGTGGTGCCGCAGCCCGAAATGGTGTAATCCTTATTGAGAGCAACATTCTTGCTTTCGGTAGGAACCTCGGGTTCGGGATCGGGTTCGGGTTCCGCGGGAGCTACGTACCAGTTGCTGTAGGGGAGGTTAGCGGTACGAGAACCGCCTTCGCCGTCAACAACGGGAGGATAGAAGAGAGTAGTACCGCTCTGGGTATTTGCGTAGTATTCAACGTCGCCGCCGGTTGCGCCGATTTCGCTGAGAGGAACGGAGAATTCAACGATAATGGAGTCTGCGCCTTCTGCGAAAACGCCTACTGCTGCAGAGTCTTCGATAGCCTGTGCAGCGTTAGCGGTGGTGGAGGTGTTAGCCTTGCCAGCCGCGCCGGTAGCGTCGATGTGATAGAAGTGAGTATAAACGGTAGCTTCGGGATTGGTTCTGAACCAAATACGGAAAGCGGTGCAGGTAAGACCGGAAATTTCCGCTGCAACGTAAACGTTGGTATCATCGGAAGTGATCTGGAAGTTGTAAGAACCTGCAAGTTCGTTTTCATCGGTAGGAACAGACTGCCAATAACCGGTTTCGCCGTTTACCAAAGTCCAGTCATCTGCCCAGTCAGAAAGATCGCCGTCAACGGTGATGCCGTCTTCGTCGTCAGCTGCGGGAGCGTCCTGAACGGTAGCGGTAGCATTCTCGATAGTCTTGTTTTCAAGATCGATACCTGCGAGAGTTACTCTTGCGCCGATGGTGTTAGCAAGTGCTACTGCAGCAACCTTATCCTGCCAGTTCGCGTAAAGCGGCTCGGTCAGAGGATTGCCTTCGGCATCTTCCATTACAGGCTTGGATGCAGAAGAGTGAGCCATCAACACGATCTGGCCCTCAGTAAGAGCTTCAACCGAGTTTTTCCAGTCGCCGGACAACTGCGGAGCGTTGTAAACCGCAACGACTTCATAAACGTCGCCCTCGACAAGCTCGAGAACTACGCTTACTGCCCAACCGTTAGTGGTCTTCCAAGTTTCATCACTTGTGAAGATCGTGTTGGATTCAGCGGGAGCCACGTCTACGCCTGCGATATCAAACACGTAGCCGTAAGCATGGTTTGCGGAATAGTTGCCGCCGTCAGCGATGGTGTAATCGCCTTCAGCCCAGAAAAGTTCTTCTGCGCCGGCAGGAACCGCGAGCATTGCAAAAGTACTGAAGAGCATCGTAGCAACTACGATCAAACTCAGCAATCTTTTGAACGTGAATTTTTGTTCCATAATTTCCTCCTTGATTTTTTTAAGGTCCGACACCGTTTCAGCGAGGCTTGGAACTATCCCCGTTTCCGTTATGCCGGATACCTTTTTCTTCGCCGCAGACTATACGGCGATTATAGTGATATTATACTACCATACTTTTTTCAACTTTGCAATAGTTTTTTGACATTTGTAACAAAAAAATGCTTTTTCAACAAAACACGAAGGTAATATTGTACCAAAATGTACAAATCGCGTTAATTCGCTAAAGAATCAAAGTCGATCGACGTCGATGTATTATATAAAAAAGGAAGGCTTTCAAACAGCCTTCCCTTTTATCGTTTTCGGAAACGTTTATTCGGCGCGCTTGCCGAGCATATAGACCTGCTCCTCCTTGAAGGATTTCCAGTTGCCCTCAAGGATCGCGGCTCTGATCTTTTCCATCAGCTTGTTATAGAAATAAAGGTTATGAATCACGCAGAGGCGCATACCCAAAAGCTCGCGCGCCTTGAAGAGGTGGCGGATATACGCGCGGGTGTAGCTTCTGCACACAGGGCAGTCGCAGTTCGGGTCGATGGGGCGCGAGTCGAGCATATACTTCTGGTTGTTCAGATTGACAAGACCCTCGCTCGTGAACAGATTTCCGTGACGGGCGTTACGCGAGGGCATTACGCAGTCGAAGAAGTCGATACCGCGGTCGACAGCCTCCAATATATTTACGGGAGTGCCGACGCCCATAAGATATCGCGGCTTATCCTTGGGGAGATAGGGCTCGCAGACCTCGATAACGCGGTACATCTCCTCGGCACTTTCGCCCACGGCAAGTCCGCCGAGCGCATAACCGGGAAGGTCGAGCTGTGTTATTTCCTGCAGGTGGCGCACACGGATATCGTCATAGATACCGCCCTGTCCGATACCGAAAAGGAGCTGATTCTTGTTTATCGTTTCTGGGAGCGAGTTAAGTCTCTCCATTTCTGCCTTACAGCGGTAGAGCCAGCGGGTCGTACGGTCGACCGAGCGCGAAATGTACTGGTGCGACGCGATCGACGAGGGGCATTCGTCGAATGCCATTGCGATGGTAGACGCAAGCTTCGACTGTATCTGCATGCTTACCTCGGGGCTCATAAATATCTTCGCGCCGTCCATATGCGACTGGAAGGTAACACCCTCCTCGGTAATATTGCGAAGCTGAGCGAGCGAGAAGACCTGAAATCCGCCGCTGTCGGTAAGGACGGGCTTATCCCAGTTGAAGAACTTGTGGATGCCGCCCATCTTGTAAACGACGTCCTCGCCCGGACGGACGTGGAGGTGATAGGTGTTCGAAAGCTCGACCTGACAGCCGATGTGCTTGAGGTCGCCAGTCGAGATACCGCCCTTGATCGCGGCGGAGGTGCCGACGTTCATAAAGACGGGGGTCTGAATGTCGCCGTGAACGGTCGTGAACGTGCCTGTGCGGGCTGTGCCGCAGGTTTTATGTATGGTAAAGCTCATAACGGACCTACCTGTCGAAGTATTTTTCAATTTCACGCTTGGGTAGCGTTTTTATAAAGGGTCTGCCGTGCGGACAGAAGCGAAGGTGAGGGTTCTCGGCAAGCATTTTTATAACGTTTTCGTCGTCCTCGGGACGGTTCTTTATCCTTGCCTTGAGCGCCGCCTTACAGGCGACGGTATAAAGCGCGCGGTCGCACCGCTCGGCAAACGAGAGCCCGTTGCCGTCGGCAAGCGTTTTCGCGAAGTCCTCCAAAATGCCCTCGAGCCCGTTCAGTCGCGCAAGGGTCGTCGGAACGGTTCTGACGATGAGCGTGCCCTCGCCGAAGTCCTCGATGCGGAAGCCCTTTTCCTCGAGAAATTCCGCGTTTTCAAGGAGTATCGCCGTCTGCTCGCGGCCGAGCGTTACGGGAACGCCTGCCAGAAGCTCCTGAACGTGAAGCTCCTTATTTGCGGCAAGCTTTTCGTAAAGCACACGCTCGTGCGCGGCGTGCTTGTCGACTATGAGGACGTTGTCCTCGGTCTCGACGAATATATAGGAGTCGTACGCCTGCCCTATCATCCTCCAGGTCGGGGTCTCGGGAACGATGGACGCCTGTGCGCCTTCTTCGGATTCTTGAGTCGCTTCGGTAACTGCTTTAGCTTCCTCGTAAGCCGCTTCGGTCATCTGTTTGGAGTCGTTCAGCGTGTACTTGCTCGTCGAATCGAACAGGTCGTCCTCACCGATGTCGGCGCGGAACGCCTTTTTCTCGGGAGGGGTCGGCTTCACGTCGTCGAAAAACCGAACGTCCTCGAAGGTCGGCTTTCGCTCAACCGTGTTTTTGGCGGCGGACTCGGAAAACGGGTCCTCCTCGCGGGTAAGCGGCGGAAGCGTCTTTTTCTCAGTCTTGACCTCGTTTGAGTATATCGGCGTTGCAGTCGGTTTGTGCTCGCTTACGGGAGAAGCGAGGGTTGCGGCGGGAGTAGACTTGGCAGTCTCTGCCGCGGGCTTAAAGGCGGCGGGCGCGGTCTTCGCCGATGGTTCGCCCAAAAGCTTTTCCTCGGGCTCCGCCTCGAGCGCATTCTTCACCGCGTAGTAAACCGCGTGGAATACGTCGCGCTCGGAAACGAACTTGATCTCGGTCTTCGCGGGATGCACGTTTACGTCGGTAAGCTCGGGCATAAGGCTGACGAAAATAATACAGCCGGGGAACCCTCCGCGCGGAATGAACGAGCGGAACGCCTCCTCGAGCGCCGCCTGAACGGTTCTGCTCTTGACGTATCTGCCGTTGACGAACATCGTCTGCATCGCGCGGCTCTTTCTCGCCGCATCGGGCGACGTGACGTAGCCCTTGACGTTGACGCCCATCAGCTCGTATTCTATCGGGACAAGCTTCTTTGCGAAGTCCCTGCCGAACACCGAATACACCGCGGGAAACAGCTCGCCGTCGCCTGCGGTCTGAAACTTGCGCTCGCCGTCGCTTATAACGGTGAACGAGATCTCGGGATGCGAAAGCGCGAGCCTTTCGGCTGCGGCTACGCAGGATGCGCCCTCGGTGCCGTCCTTCTTCATAAACTTCTGACGCGCCGGCGTGTTATAGAAAATATCGCGCATGGTGACGGTCGTGCCGTCGGGACAGCCGAAATCCTCCATAATTATACCGTTTTCGTCGGAGGTAAGTCGGGTTCCGATATCCTCGTCACGGTGCTTCGTGACTATTTCGAGCCTCGATACCGAGCCGATCGCCGCAAGCGCCTCGCCGCGGAAGCCGAGCGAGCGTACACCGTAAATGTCGTCGCCGCATTCGATCTTGCTCGTCGCGTGACGAAGCAGTGCCTTCGGGATGTCCTCGCGCAGGAATCCGCTTCCGTCGTCGGTGACGCGAAGCAGGGTTCTGCCGCCGTTGCGAAGCTCGAGCGTGATATTTTTCGCTCCTGCATCTATTGAATTTTCAAGCAATTCCTTTGCGGCGGAGGAGGGTCGCTCCACCACCTCGCCCGCGGCGATCATATTCGCCGTCTGAGCGTCAAGTACGTTGATAATTCCCAATTATTCAAGCTCCTTTTTAAGCTCGTAAAGAAGCGTGATCGCTTCATAAGGTGTAAGTGTATTGATGTCTGCCGATCTGATCCTGTCGATGACGCGTGCCTCGTTCAATGCCTCGAAGCTTATATTGTCCTCCTCGCTCCTAACCTTGACGGCGGGACGGGACGAGGATTCGATAAGCGTGGCAAGCACCTGCTTCGCGCGGTTGACAACCGTTTCTGGAACACCCGCAAGGTGTGCGACCTCGATGCCGTAGCTGTCGTCCGCAGCGCCCTTGATTATCTTGCGCAGGAACACGACGTCGTTGCCGCGCTTCTTGGCGGCGATGTTGTAGTTCACAACGCCGTCGGTCTCGCCCTCAAGCGCGGTGAGCTCGTGATAATGGGTTGCAAACAGCGTCTTCGCGCCGATCTTCTTGGCGGTGTACTCGACGACGGCGCGCGCGATGCTCATACCGTCGTAAGTGCTCGTGACTCTGCCGATCTCGTCGTAGATTATAAGACTGTTCTTTGTCGCGTTTTTGAGTATGTCGGCAACCTCGTTCATTTCAAGCATAAACGTCGAATTGCCGCTCGCAAGGTCGTCGGACGCGCCGACACGTGTGAATACACGGTCGACTATGCCGATCCTCGCCTCTGTAGCGGGGACAAAGCAGCCCGCCTGCGCAAGTATCACGCAGAGCGCGACCTGACGCATATAGGTCGATTTACCCGCCATATTCGGGCCTGTGATGAGCATAAGCCGATTAGGTCCGCAGTCGAGCGTGCAATCGTTCGGAACGAAGTAGTTGCCGTCGAGAAATCTTTCGACGACGGGGTGTCTGCAGTTTTTGAGAACGATCTTGTCGGATCGGTCGATCTCGGGGCAAACGTAGCCCTGCTCGCGCGCTATCTCGGCGTTCGAGCAGTAAACGTCAAGCTCCGCAAGAGCGTTCGCGGCAAGCTTGATCCTGTCGAGCGACTTGAGCACGAACTCGCGAAGCGAAACGAAAAGCTCGTATTCAAGCGCGTAAAGCCTGTCCCTCGCACCGATGACGCGGCTTTCGGTCTCCTTAAGCTCGGGTGTGACGAAGCGTTCTCCGTTTGCCAGCGTCTGGCGGCGGATGTACTCGTCGGGAACCTGCGAAAGGAAGGACTTCGAAACCTCGATATAATAGCCGAAAACTCGGTTATATCCGACCTTGAGGGTCTTGATTCCCGTTTTTTCGCGTTCGTATTCCTCGATCTTCGCGATCCACGCCTTGCCGTTGGTGACCATTTCATAAAGCTCGTCCACGGCGGCGTTACAGCCACGCTTGATGATCCCGCCCTCCTTCAAAACTGCGGCAGGCTCCTCAGCGATGGTGTCACCGATGGCGTCGGCGATCTCGGTAAGCGGATCGATCTCGGAATCGATCCTTAAAAGCGTCTTTGTTTTTGCGTTTGCGATAAGCTCCTTTATCGCGGGGAAGAGCCTCACCGTCTTTTCGAGCGCCTTGAGGTCACGTGCGTTGGCGGTGCCGTATACCAACCTCGTCGTGAGTCGTTCGATATCGGTGATGCCCTTAAGTATTTCACGAAGCTCGTCGCGCAGTACTCCGTCGCTGTAAAGCTCGGAAACCGCCTCAAGCCTCGAACGGATGGCGTTATCATTGACAAGCGGCTTTTCGAGATGTCTTCTCAAAAGCCTTGCGCCCGCACTCGTTTTGGTTCTGTCGACCGCCCAGAGAAGCGAGCCCTTGCGTTGCTTTTGGCGCATCGATTCGGCAATTTCGAGATTTCTTCGCGACGACGAATCGATGCCCATAAACTCGTCGCAGGAATAGAAGCTGATTTTTTGCAGATAGGAAAGGTCTATCTTCTGAGTGCGCTTTATGTAGGCGAGAAGTCCGCCGACTGCGCGCAATGCGTAATCGCTGTTGGTAGCGGGAGGCTCGTTATAGATCTCCTTGATCGAGCGCACCGCCTCGCTGAGGGCGAAATCGGTCAGCTCGCCGTTGGAGACGAGTGTGTCGAAGCGAGCCTTGAAGAGTCCGCTCGTCATTTCGGGGTAGTCGTCGGGCACGATAAGCTCGCTCGGGCTGAATGCCGCCGCCTCCGAAACGATCCTCGCGGGCAGGTTTTCGCCGAGTATCTCGGTCGCGCTTATTTCGCCGGTCGAAACGTCGGCAAAGGCGATGCCGCAGCCGAATTCGTCGCAGACCGACGCGCAAATATAATTGTTTTTCTTTTCGTCAAGATATCCGCCCTCGGTTACGGTGCCGGGGGTGATTATTCTTACAACGTCACGCTTTACCAAGCCCTTTGCCGTGGCGGGGTCCTCCATCTGCTCACAGATGGCGACGCGATACCCGCGCGAAACAAGCTTTGCAATATATCCGTCGACGGCGTGGTGAGGCACACCGCACATAGGTGCGCGCTCCTCAAGCCCGCAATCCTTGCCGGTCAGAACAAGATCAAGCTCGCGCGAGGCGACCCTTGCATCCTCGAAAAACATTTCGTAAAAGTCGCCGATGCGGCACATCAGGATGCATTCGGGATGCTCCTGCTTGACCTCCAAATATTGCTTCATAAGCGGCGAAAGAGCCATAAAAACACCACCTAAAGGTAAAGTAATAGGTAAAACACAAATCTTTGGCAGGAGGCTGACAAATCAATTTTTATCAGCCCCCATAATGATCGGTCAAACTCTCCGTTAAACGAATAACGAAGAGATTTTTCGCGAAGATAAGCGCCGCTGTAGGAATCTACTGCAAGCGAAAGCTTCGTGGAAAAGAACCCGTTATGCGCTTAATGGCATCCGCCGCAGGTGGAACAGTCGTGAGTACAATTAGCCTGCTCGGGCTCGATGGTGAAGCGAACAGCGTCATTGATTGCGGAAACGATCTCGGAAAGAGCAGCCTCTGCCTCACGCATAGCGGCAAGGGACTTGTTTTCGCTGATGGTGTCGTAGCATTCGCGGAGTCTTGCGGAGATGCTTTCAACGAGCTGGGTGTCGCGCTCTGCTTCGGGCTTTCTGCCCTCCTGCTCGAGAAGTGCAGCCTGAACGTTGTATTCGTTGATGAGCTTGTTGAGCTCCTCGTCTGCGTCGTAGGCTTCCTTTGCGGCGTTGTATGCCTTGAGCTCGTCGCTTGCGGCGAGTGCTTCCTTAAGGGATTCGATTGCTTTGATCATTGCTTCGTTCATTTTTTATTATCCTTTCGAATTAAATTACTTTTTAAATTACTTTTCCCGAAAGCGCGTATGCGCCTGCGGACTCTATTTTAACGTCGATAAAGGTCCCTGCGGGGATCTCCTTATCGTAGGTGACGATCTTATTCTGCGTGCTTCTGCCGCAGGGGATACCGTTTTTGTTCAAGCCGTCGGAAAGCACGCGCAGGGTCTTGCCGACAAGTCTGTCGTTGAGCGACTGCGCGATATCGTTTTCCATATCGGAAAGCGCTTTGAAGCGCTCGTTCGAGACGCTCTTCGGTATCTGCCCTTCCATTTTCGCGGCGACGGTGCCGACTCGGGGAGAGTAAATGAAGGTGTAAATCATATCGAAGCCGACCTCGCGCACGAGCGACATCGTATCCGCGAAATCCTCGTCGGTTTCGGTCGGGAATCCGCAGATGATATCGGTCGTTACGGCAATATCGGGGACCTTCGCCTTGATCTCGCGTGCCTTTTCGAGGTACTGCTCGCGAGTGTACCTGCGGTTCATCAATTTGAGCACTCTGCTCGAGCCCGACTGAACAGGCAGGTGAAAATGCTTAGCAACGTTTTTGTTTCTCGCGATGACGTCGATAAGCTCGCTTGACGCATCCTTGGGATGGCTCGTCATAAAGCGAACGCGGTATTCGCCGTCGAAGGACGCGCATTCGTCAAGAAGCGTCGCGAAATCACAGCCGCCGTTATATGAATTGACGTTCTGCCCCAAAAGGGTGATATCCTTGTACCCCAACTCGACAAGCGATCTGACCTCAGCCACGACGTCCTCGCGTCTGCGCGAGCGCTCGTGCCCCCTCGCAAAGGGGACCACGCAGTAGGTGCAGAAGTTGTTACAGCCGTACATCACGGGAACCCACGCCTTATATCGGTTCTCGCGGCGGACCGGCATCCCTTCGCTTATCACACCGAACTCGTTATGCGGCGCGTCGGTTATAAACGAGAAGCGCTTCTTCGCGTTAAGCGCGTTTTTCACGATCTCGGGGAGCCTGTGATGCATATCCGTGCCGAAAACGAAGTCGACGTAGGGATAGCTTTTATAGATCTGATCGCGGCGGTGCGATTGCTGTGCCATACAGCCGCAAAGCCCGATCTTGATGCTTCTGTCGCGTTCCTTCCTGCCCTTGAACTGACCCGCCTCGGAAAGCGCGCGGATCTCGGCATGCTCGCGGATGGCGCAGGTGTTGATGATTATCATCTGCGCTGAATCGGGGTCGTCGGTGATCTCGTAGCCGCAAAGCTCGAGCGCGCCTGCGATTCGTTCGCTGTCGTTTTCGTTCTGCTGACAGCCGAAGGTTATTACGCACGCCCTTTTGCCCGCGGTTTCGGAATGAAGCGAAAGCGCGATCTCGTGCTGTCTGTCTATTTCGTCCTGAAGTATAAAATCTCGGTTCATTAAAATGCAGTTCCTACACAAATAAATATTTCCTTGAGCTTTTCGTTGTCCTCGTATTTTTCAATGACCACCCTGCCCTCCGACGCCGACGCGTGAATAATTTCACCATCGCCGATATACATCGCGACGTGGCCCTCGAAGAACAGAAGATCGCCCTTCTTTGCCTCGGAAAGCGTTATTTTCCTGAGACCTTCCGACATTTCGATCTTTGCATCGCGCCATATCCTTATGCCGTTGAAGCGATATGCGTTGAAGCAAAGGCCCGAGCAGTCCACGCCGTAGGGGGTTCTGCCGCCCCAGCGGTACTGCACGCCGAGGTATTCCTTCGCCGTTGCGACGATAGCTTCGCGGATCTCGTCCTCCGACCGCTTTTCTGCCGCGTCAAGCGGAGCGATATGGCTTTTATGGATGTAATAGATACGCTTGCTCGGGAGCACACAGAAGCCGTAGCGGTCCTCCTTGTGAGAAAAACCGACGTCGACCCTTGCGCCGCGCGGAAGCGTTATCGGAGCTTGAAAGTAGTTGCGACCCTCGAAAAGAAGATCGGCAAACGGGGTGACTATGACGTGGTTCGCGTCGTGAAGCTTTTCAAAAAGATTGTGCTTGACCGTCCAGCCCTTATAGCCGTAATCGGTTTCTACCTTGTAAAAGCCGCCGAGCTCGTCGATTATTTCGACCTCCTCGCCGTAGAGAAGCTCGTCGACCTGCTCCGCCATAAGCTCGGGAGCGGAATAAAGCGGTGCAAACGGAACGCAAACTACCATGTTCAAAACCTCTTGAAAATCAAAATTTGGTCGGTATATAAGTCAAATAACAACAAAAGATAAATCGGAAAGGAGTGAATCGATTTGAAGATCAGATCCATCGCCGCGGCACTCGCCGTTTTTTCTCTGATTTCGGTCAACACGTCGGCATATTCCGAATCCGAAAAAATCGAATGGTTTTACAAAACCACGGGAGAAAACACGCGACCCGACGCGCTCGGCGGACGTATGCCCGAAAACGCAGACAGCATTCTTTATCTAGGACCCGAGGGCGACAAGACGGTATATCTCACCTTTGACGCGGGATATTCGAACGAAAACGTCGAAAGCATTCTCGACACGCTTCGTGATCGCAACGTCAAGGGCGCCTTCTTTATTCTGCCCGGAATAATCAAAAACAGTCCCGAAACGGTAAAGCGGATGGCTGACGAGGGGCACCTCGTATGCAACCACACCACGACGCATTGCGATACCTCGAAAATAACCGACGTCAACGCGCTTGAAGCAGAGCTTGCCGGAGTCGAGGACAGATACCGCGAGCTTACCGGACTCGAAATGGAGAAATATTTCCGCCCGCCCGAGGGCTCGTTTTCCGAAAAAACGCTTGAATTCTGCGATGCTCTCGGCTATACACCCGTGCTGTGGTCGTTTGCCTATGCAGACTGGGACAACGACCGTCAGATGAGCCCCGAAAAGGCGCTTGACAAGGTGCTGTCGCAGGCGCACGACGGAATGGTGATGCTGCTGCATCCGACGAGCAGGACCAACGCCGAGATATTGCCCGACATCCTCGACGAGCTTTCGTCGCGAGGCTATTCCTTCGGCACGCTTGACGAGCTTCGGGAAAAGCTCAAGGCAGATTGATATTCATTATATTATACCCTAAAGTGAATCATAAATCAATAGAAAAAAGGAAGGTTTGTTGCACCTTCCTTTCATTTTTTCACACCTTGTCTACTTCATCGCCGACGCTATATTGATGCGTCTTATCTTCAGCGTTGCGTATATCGCGAAGAGGAAGCAAAAGACTGCGTCTATCCCGACGAAGACAAGCCATTCCCGCCATGGGAAATGGAACCATTGCACTATCGCGGAGGTCCACAAAAACAGATACTGTCCCGACACCGAGATCCAGGATCCGATAAGCCCGAACACGACGGCGTGGAGCATTATCAGAAGACCCTCGCACCACATCAGCTTCAGCATATCAGAATTTGACATTCCTATCGATTTCAGCGTCGCAAGCTCGCGCACGCGGCCGTTGATATTCACCGCCATACTGCCCATTGCACCTAGCAGAGCGAGAAATGTGAGTATAAAGCCTATGGATATCCCGCTCATAAAGCGCGGGTCGTCGTAGGCATTGAAAATACCTTCCTCCCAAAACCCCCACATAAACAGCGAATATATGCTGACGAAGATTATCTGCGCGCAGGGCAGAGTAAACGAAACGGCGCGGTATCTCGGCGCGTTGTTATCGAAATTCTGTCCCGCAAGCCGACCTATGCGCCCGAAGAACCGACACATAAGATTTTCGAACAGTCCCTCTCGAAGCGAAACGTTTATACTGACGTCCGCCTTGAGCGAATTGATCACCGAAAGCCTCGACAGACGCTTTATCGGCTTATACGCCGCATAAACCGTCACGGCAACGGCAAGCGCAAACGATGCCAACGGCACCCAGAGCGGCACGTTGTAGGCATAAAGCTCGGCGCCTGAATAAACGATTCCGTAGTGCTCGTAATAAAACCTGACCATACCCTCGTTCATATAATCGACGTGATATACCGAAAGCAGGCGTCCCAATGCCGTTCCCACCGCACCTCCGACGACGGCGTACACTGCAGTCTCCAAGGTTATCAGCGCCGCCTTGCCGCCGTTCGTCATTCCGACGGTCGACAAAAGCCCGAGCACGTTTACCCGTTCGTTAAAGGTTATCGCAAACACGGCGCGTATCAGCGTGACCGAAGCGACCGATACCGCAACGACGAGAGTAAGAAAGGTCATCATCGAATTGAAGAAGTCGGGGTCGTTCACGTCGAGCGAGCTTATCATCGTCGATGCGAAGCAGCAGATCAGCGACAGCAGCGCAGATGACAGCGTTACGCCGAAAAGCGTCATCAGAGCTCTCGACGGCGATTGTCTGATGCTTGCCCACACAAGCCTCGGCGTCAGCATTTTTTACACCTTTCGTCGGAGACGATCAGCCCGTCCTCGATGCGGATCATCCTGTCGGTCTGCGATGCGACGCTCATATCGTGGGTGACTATGATTATCGTTTGGCTGTATTTTTCGTTTGCGCGGCGGAAGAGCGACATTATCTCCTCGGTGTTTTTCGAATCGAGGTTGCCCGTCGGCTCGTCTGCAAGCAGGATCGACGGCTGAGTGTATATCGCACGGGCAATGGCAACACGCTGCTGCTGACCGCCCGAAAGATACGGCGGATAATGAAACTCCTTTTCGAATATGCCGAGGGTCTTCATTGTCCTCACGAGACGCTCCTCGTCGATCGGCTTTCCGTCGAGCTCGCTCGGAAGCGTGACGTTGTCGCGCACGTTGAGCATAGGGATAAGATTATACTGCTGATAGATTAGCGAGACCGTTCTTCTGCGGTATAGCGCGAGCTCCTTTTCGCTCATTCCGTGAACGTTCTGACCGTTTACGCACACCGTTCCCGAGGTCGGCGTATCGACGCCGCCGATGATATGCAGAAGCGTGGATTTTCCGCTTCCCGAGGTACCTACGATAGACAAAAGCTCGCCCCTTTCAACCTCGAGCGACACGCCGTTAAGCGCGTTTACCTCGCTTTCGTCTCTTCCGTAGGTCTTGTAAAGCTCCTTTACGGATAAAATGCTCATTCCAAACCCTCCCTTTAAAATATCATAGCACGGTACGAGAGGGCGTGTCAACATAACGAGACTAACTTTTACAAATCCATTACATTCTCGTATAGTCGCGTATCTTTTCGATCGCGCTTTTTTCAAGGCGGGACACGTACGAGCGCGATATACCGAGCATCGTCGCAACGTCGCGCTGGGCGTAGTGACGCCCGCTCTTGTTCAGTCCGTAGCGAAGCACCATTATCTTCTTCTCGCGCTCGTCAAGCACGGTATTTATCGCCTTTACGATCTTTTCGAGCTTTATCTTTCTGTCGATCGAGTCGACGATGTCGTCGGGGGAGGCGATTATCTCGAGATATGTAAGCGGATTTCCCTCCTTGTCAACGTCAACGGGGTCGTTTATCGAGGTCACGCCCGAATGCTTTTTCTGTGCGCGGAAATACATAAGTATCTCGTTTTGCAGGCACTTCCCCGCATATGTGGCAAACCTTGCGCCGTTTTCGATATTAAAGCTGTCGATCGCCTTTATCAGTCCGATCGTCCCCACCGAAATAAGGTCATCCTGATCGGGCGACGCCGTATAATATTTCTTCACGATGTGAGCCACGAGCCGAAGGTTGTGCTCGATGAGCCTGTTCCTTGCCTCCAAATCGCCGTTACGCGTGCGTACGAACAGCCTTTTTTCCTCTTCCTTCGAAAGCGGCGGCGGAAAGGAATGTGTGTCCGACGTGCGAAGCAGGAGGCAGAAGCATTTGGTTATTGCGTTAAGTAAAAATTGTACCATTTCTATCACCTTTGACAAATATATGCCGATCGTGATGCATTTATTTCTCGCAAAGGGGTAGAAAAAGCGAGTTGTTTCTGTTATAATACATAAAAACGGATTAAGAGGTGCTTTTATGAAACAGTGGCATAAAGAAATAATTGCATATCAGATATATCCGAGGAGCTATTGCGACACGAACGGCGACGGCATCGGCGACATCAAGGGCATCATCGGCAAGCTCGATTATTTAAAGGAACTTGGAATCAACACCGTTTGGCTCTCGCCCTGCTACCCTTCGCCCGGAGACGATAACGGATATGACATTTCGGACTACCGCGGAATCGCGCCCGAATACGGCAGCATCGAGGAATTCAAGGAAATGCTCGACGGTATGCACTCGCGTGGGATCCGTCTGCTTATGGACCTTGTCGTAAACCACACCTCTGACGAGCACGAATGGTTTGTAAAGAGCAGAGAAAGCCGAGACAACCCCTACCGCGACTATTACATCTGGCGCGACCCCGTCGACGGGCACGAGCCCAACGAGTGGGTTGCGGCGTTCGGCGGAAGCGCTTGGGAATACGACGAAAAGACGGGTCAGTACTATCTGCATCTTTTCTCGAAAAAGCAGCCCGACCTCAACTGGGAAAACCCGAAGGTACGTCAGGAAATCGCCGATATGATCAATTATTGGCTCGATATGGGCGTCGACGGATTCCGTTGCGACGTTATAAACAACATTTCGAAGGACTTCACCCGCCCCTACGCAGGCGGCAACGGTCCGAGACTGCACGAGTTCCTGCACGAGCTTCACGTTCGAGCACTTGAGCCGCACGGCGCATTCACCGTCGGCGAGACATGGGGTCTCACCCCCGCGCAGGCGCTTGATCTTACAGGCGAAGCCCGCGGTGAGCTCACCACGACCTTCCAGTTCGAGCATCTTTTGCTCGGACGTGTAAACGGCGACAAGTTCGATCCCGAGCCCGTAGACAGAAAAGCTTTCGTCGACATTCTCGCCAAGTGGGAATACGGTCTCGCGTCCGACAGCTATCCGGTTCTCGTCATGGAAAATCACGACCAGCCCCGCGCGCTTTCGCGCTTCGGCGACCGTGAAAATTATCCCTATGAAAGCGCTACCATGCTCGCGATGCTGCTTTACGGTATGCGCGGTATCCCCTTCATTTATCAGGGGCAGGAGCTCGGACTTCACGACCCGACCTTTAATTCGATCGATGAATACCGTGATATAGAAACCATCAATGCATACAACGAGCTTAAGGCGACAGGAAAATTCACCGAGGACGAGCTCATCAAAAAGATGCAGTACGGCTCGCGCGATTGCGGTCGCACCCCGATGCCTTGGACTACGGGCAGCGAGGGCGGATTTACGAGCGGTACTCCCTGGATAAAGACTCAGGTCGATGCAGGCTTTACCGTCGAGGAGCAGGAAAGGGACGAAAAATCGGTCCTCAATTTCTACCGCAAGCTGATCAAGCTCCGCAAGGAAATACCTGCGCTCGCGGACGGCGAGTTCGCGCTTTTGCTCAACGAGAATAACACGAGCGTGTATACCCGCACTCTCGACGGCGAAACGGTTTACGTTGTTTCCCGCTTCGACGAAAGCGAATGCCCGATGCCCGATTGCATCCCCGCAGGCCTGACCGTGCTCCTCAATAACTACGACTCCGTAGGAGATACCCTGAAGCCCTTCCAGTCGATCTGGTTTAAAAAATAAGCTTCGATTCAAGCAAAAAACCGCAGGACAACCTGCGGTTTTTGTTTTGTGTATTCATTTTTCGGTATGCGCCGAACGAACGCTCGTTATGCTTTGGGGTAGGACGCAGCTCCGAGCGGAGCGTTTGGATGCAGACTGCGACAACGGAGATATGGCTGTAGAATCCCTACTGCCTTCATCGACGTTGGTGCGGTATGCGCCGAACGAACGCTCGTTAAATAATGAAGTGAGCGCCCTTTTCGATCATAATACCGCGAACCTCTGCGCCGTCGACTTCCTTGGGAAGGACGTTACGATCGAGCGCGAGTGCGGCACCGATGCCTGCAGCCTCGCCCGATGCGCGAACAGAATGCTGAACGCGAAGGCTGGACTGTGCGAGGAATTCTGCGCCGAGGCAGCGACCGGTAATGTAAAGGTTATCGATGCCCTTGACAACGAGCGAGCGATAGGGAATCTCATACCAAGGCTTACCGTCGTCGACGGGAGTGAGGTTGGATTCGCACTTGAGCTGCTTGCCGTGGATATCTACGGGATAATTGGACTGACAGAACATATCGTCGAACTTCACGCGGCGGATAAGATCGGACGCCGAAAGAACGTACTCGGTTTCGATGTTGCGGCTTTCGCGGATACCGACCTGCGACGCAATTTCGGAAATATACGCGTTTTCAAAGCCTCTCATGTACTTCTTATAGAACTGAAGCTGGCGAAGAATGCGCTGCTTGCCGCGGATCTGCGTCTTGGTAAGGTGATCGGGATCGGTACCGTCGACGTCATCGAAGAACTCGGGGTTGTTGAACGCCATCGCGTTTTCTCTGCCTGCAACCATAAAGCCCTGCCAGTAGTTTCTGTCGTCGGGGTCGAGCTCGCCGTTCTTGATAGCCTCGTCGAAGAGATCGCCGAAGGTCCAGTTGTCACCTGCACAGCAGGCAACGTAGACCGACTTGTCTCCGTCGTAGCTTGCGCCGTAGTTTATGCCGGTTTTTTCGATTCTTTCCTTAATAAATTCGCCGAACGCCTTGGTGTCGACGTTTGCAACGAGGTAGCGGAGCGAGATAGGCTGATTCTTGCCGGTTTCGGGGTTGCCCTTGGTGTAGCCCGCGCCCGCACGTACGCAGACGTCGCCGTCACCGGTGCCGTCGATGAATATTTTACCCTTGATAAGACCCAAGCCGCGTTTGTTGGCAACGACGATAGCCTCAAGTCTGCCGTCGGTCACGATGGTTTCGGCAATAAAGGTGTGGAAAAGCATCCTTACGCCCGCATCGTCGCATATAGTTTCGAGCACCGACTTGAGCACGAGCGGGTCGAAGTTTGCGCCGTTGTTGAATGCGGCACCGAGCTCGTTCAGCTTGTCACGGACGATGTTGGAGATGTAGGAGCACTGAGGGTTTTCGGAAATATGGGTGTGCATTATCGGAAGAACAAGACCGTTGGTGGCTGTGCCGCCGAGCGAGCCGAATTGCTCGACAATAAGCACGTCCTTGCCCATGTCTGCCGCCGCCTTTGCGGCAAATGCGCCTGCTGTGCCGCCGCCGCAAACCACTACGTCTGCTTCAGCGAATACCGGAAGTTTGGAATAATCCATTTTGTTTCTCCTTTTTGCATATATAGATTTTCAGTTTATCATGGCGAGGAATTCTTCCTCGTTAATGACGGGGATGCCCAGATCCTGAGCCTTTTTCAGCTTACTGCCCGCGTCGCTTCCGCAGAGCAGATAGCTTGTTTTTTTCGAGACCGAGCCGCTCGCGTTGCCGCCGTGCAGACGGATGAGCGATTCTGCCTCCTGACGCTTGAGCGTCGGAAGAGTGCCGGTGACGACGATTGTCTTGCCCTCGAGCGAATTGCCGAGCGGCTTGTCCTTGCTTTCGCCCGACACGCCCGCCTCAAGCAGTCGCGCAACAAGCTCCCTCGCGGAGTCGTTTGCAAAAAAGCGCACTACCGACTCAGCGCTTTCGCGTCCGATATCGTCGACCTCGCATAGCGACTCGACGGTTGCGCTCATAAGCGCTTCGATATTGCCGAATTTCGAGGCAAGCGTCTGCGCCGCCTTTTCGCCGATATGGCGTATTCCAAGTCCGCAAAGCAGTCTTTCCAAGCCCGCATCGCGGCTTTTTTCTATTGCGTCTATGATGTTTTGTGCGCTTTTTTCTCCGAGTCTGTCAAGCGATGCGATATCCTCTTTTTTCAGATAATAGAGGTCCGCCGCGCTTTTTATCAGACCGTTTTCGATGAACTGCTCGATAACGCTTTCGCCAAGATTGTCGATATTCATCGCACCGCGCGAAACGAAGTGGATGATGTTTCGCGAAAGCTGAGACGCGCAATCGGGGTTGATGCAGCGCACCGCAACCTCGCCGTTTTCGCGGACGACGGGCTCGTTACAGGACGGGCAGTGCGTCGGCATTTCGTAAACCGATGCACCCTCAGGGCGCTTTTCGGTAACCACCGAAATGATTTCGGGTATGATGTCACCCGCCTTGCGCAAACGAACGGTATCACCGATCCTTACGTCGCGCTCGCGGATGAAATCGATGTTATGAAGCGTCGCGTAGGACACTGTGCTTCCCGCAAGATGAACCGGACTGAGCACGGCACGCGGAGTCAGCACGCCTGTCCTGCCGACCTGGATCTCGATGTTCAACAGCGTGGTTTCGACTATTTCGGCGGGGAACTTGAACGCGACCGCCCAGCGGGGCGCCGCCGCGGTGCTTCCCAGCCGCTCACGCAGAGCGAGCGAGTCGACCTTGATGACCGCACCGTCGATATCGTAGGGCAGGCTCTTACGCGCATCGCCGATGCTTCTGACAGCGTTTACGACCTCCTCGGCTGTAGAGCATTGCACGGTGCCTTCGGAAACGGTAAATCCGAGATCTCTTAAAACAGAAAGCGATTCGGTATGGCTTTTCGGCATAACGTCGGCAAGCTGAAGGTTAAAGATGAATATCTGCAGTCCGCGCTCGGCACAAATTTTCGAATCGAGCTGACGGAGCGAGCCCGCCGCCGCATTTCTTGGGTTGGCAAAGCTCTTTTCGCCTGCGGCGTCTCGCTTTTCGTTAAGCCTCGCAAAGACCTTGCGAGGCATATACACCTCGCCGCGGACGATCATTTTGCCGCTTCCGCCGTTCAGTCTTATGGGAACGCTTTTTATGGTTTTGATGTTTTCGGTCACGTCCTCGCCCGAGATACCGTCGCCGCGGGTGAGTCCGCGAACGAGCAAGCCGTCCTCGTATTCAAGCGAGACCGAAAGCCCATCGAATTTCTTTTCGACCGTAAACACCGCATCGGGGTACTCCGACCTTATCTTGTCGACGAAATCGTATATTTCCTGCTCGGAAAACACCTTGTCGAAGGAGTCCATCGGAACCTCGTGCCGTACCTCGGTAAAGCCCTCGGACACCTTTCCGCCGACACGCTGTGTGGGCGAATTTGGGTTCGCAAGCTCGGGATACGACCTTTCGAGGTCCTCGAGACGGCGGAAAAGCGCGTCGTACTCCTCATCCTGAATTATCGGGGAGTCGAGCTCGTAATAGAGCCGCGAGTGATATTCAAGCTCTTTTTCGAGCGAGCGCATCTCCGCTTCGGTCGCACTTATATCGCTATTTCGCGGAAGGGCGTTTTTGATTTCTTGCATACTATCGCGATCCAATCGTTCTTTTCTTTGATCTCCTCAACCTCGAAGCCGTGTATTGCAAGCGAGTTAAGGACGAATTCCTTTCTCGGAGAGATGATGCCCGAGCAAACCATTCTGCCGTTGGGCATCAGGCAGGCATCAAACAGCGGAAGCATCGCGTCAATGATGTCGGCAACGATGTTGGCAAGAATAATGTCGTATCTCTTTCCCGCAAAGCTGTTCCACATCGCCTCATCTGTAAGCACGTTGCCGCAGAACACCTCCATTTCCTCGGAGGGAACGCCGTTCTTTTCGGCGTTTTCGTTGGCAATACGGGTAGCGACCATATCTATGTCGACAGCGTCGATATGATTTGCACCGAGAAGCGAGGCTCCTATGCCGAGAATGCCGCTTCCACAGCCCATATCAAGCACGTTTTTGCCTGCGGGCTCAAGCTTTTCGAGCGCCTCAAGGCAGAGCGCGGTAGTTTCGTGTCTGCCGGTGCCGAAGGAGGAGGCGGGGTCGATCTCAATGACCACTCTACCCTCCCCGGGGACCTTTTCCCACGAGGGAACGACCAAGAATTTTTCGCCTATGGGGAGCGGATGGAAGTACTGCTTCCAATTGTTCTCCCAATCCTTTTCGTCGGTCTCGGAAAGCTCGATTTCGAGCGAGCCGAGCCAATCCTCGTTTTCTGCCCTAAGCTTATCGATTCCTGCGAGCACGCCCTCTAACTGAAGCTGACCCTGCTCGTTTTCGGCAAGGTAAACGCGGACGAGCACGTCGCCGTCCTCGCGGAGAAGCCCGTCCTCGACGTAATCGAAGGGGACGTATTTGCTTTCAAGCAGCTCGGCGAGGTCCGAGGGGTCATCGACCGAGAAGCAGGTGATGCCTTCGTTCATAAGCACACCCGAGATGACCTCTGCACCGATGGTGGTTGTGTGTATCGTAATTTCGTTGAACTTCATTTTATATCCTACGCCTTGTTTTGTCTTATTTTTTCTCTTTCATACATCATTTTCATAACGACCGCGTCGTCCGACTGGGTTCCCGCGGATTCGCAAATGACAGTCGGTGAAACGCCCAACGAGACGATCGCCTCGGCAAGCGGCTCGAACCTCGGGCCGTAGACCTCGTCATCAAAGGTGAGGTGCTTTTTTTCGCCCATTTCGGTGTACATTATCTTGGAAAAATGGCAATGGAGGTTTTCGGCATACTCGGCTCCCAGCTCCTCCGAGATCCTGTCGAAGATACGCTTAAAATCATCCGCCGTGTATAGCACGCCTCTGTCGCGCGCGTTAAGGTGACCGAAGTCGACGACGGGCGCGAAGTTGCCCGAGATCTTGCAAAGCGTGAGCACCTCGTCGAGCGTGCCGAGCTGGTTGACCTTGCCCATCGTTTCGATGCCTACGCGCGGCGCGAAGCCGTTATCCGACATCATCTGTGCAGTCATTTCAAGCGTTTCCGCCGCATATTCCATAGCAGTCTCGCGGCTGATCTTTGCACACGAGCCGCAATGCACGACCATTATATCCGCACCGAGCAGGGTGCTGACCTCGGCACTTCTTTTTATGTATCCGACGCTGTTTACCCGTTTTTCGGGCTCAACCGACGAAAGCGAAATAAAGTAGGGGGCGTGAAACGACATTTTTATGCCGTGCTCGCGCGCCTTTCTGCCGACTGCGGCGAACATATCGTCGCTTCCTGTTATGCCGTTGCCTGCCTCGTATTCATACGCATCGAGTCCGAGCTCGCGAACAAATCCGGGCGCCTGAAGCGTCGACCTTAATCCCGAAGCACGGAAGGAATCCGAGTTTCCGCCGGGACCGAATTTTGCATTCATATTTTTATTTTCCTTTGATCTTATTTTTTCTCATGCGAAGCTTCATAATGGCGTCCTTCGCGGTCATCCAATCAAGCCCGCGCACAAATGGGCGCTCAAGATAACGCTTGATGCGGAAAAAGAGGCTCTCTACCGGCTGTATCGGCTTGACAAGCGCGCATTTGATTCCCGCGCGGTGTGCCGCGATGCAATCGGTGAAGATCTGGTCGCCGACCGCGATGACCTCGTCGTTCGACAGCCCGAAATGCGCGATGCATTTCTTGACGCCCTTGGGAGACGGCTTCCCCGCCTTGCAGACGTAATAAAGCCCCAAGCATTCGTTGAAGCGGCTGACGCGCGCGTCCTTGTTGTTGGAGACGAACGCCATCTTGATGCCCGCCTCGCGAAGCGACACGAAGTAATCCTTCATCCTTTCGGTCGGGCATTCGACCTCATAGGGTGCTATTGTATTGTCGATATCGAATATTATCCCCTTTATCCCAAGCTCGTTCAACGCCTCGGGAGTTATTGTATAGACGTCGCAAAACGCCATATCGGGGCGGAAAAATCCAAGCATCATAAACACTCCGTTTCCCGCACGGAATCATTCCGCGCTTGCATATACGATCGAAAGCGGCGGTATGCTCAGCCTGCCGCATCCGTTATTGATCTCAAGCACACCGCTCGCGTCGCCCGAAAGCGTATAGACGCCGTCGTCGAGGTTGCCGAGGAAGCTTACCTCCGCCTCACCCTCGCCCGCGTTTACGATAATGAGCAATCGCTTGCCGTCGCGGCGCTCCCAATGCTCTGAAAATACCGCGCTGTGCTCGACGATACCGCCGTACGCCTCCTTACAGCGCTCTGTGCGGAGGATGGGCTGATCGTCGGTGAATTTCGGCGAGCGCAAGAGCCTGCCGTTGTACATATAAGAGCCTATCTTCGCTCTTTCGTGTACGCATTTCTTATAAAAATCCTTGTGCTTCATCTGAAGATAAAGGTCGGGTGCGTTCCAGCCGAGCTGCTCGCCGTAGGTGAACGACTGCGCGATATTTATGCGCTGACCCTCATCGTCGTCATAGGGCATATATCTGTAGTTTCTGCCGAACATCGTCACAAATCCCGAATAGACCGCAACGAACGCCGGCACCTGACGGTTGTGCACCCAAAGCCAGGTGAGGTACGCCTGCATATGCTTCATAAAGGGCTCGCCGGTGCATTCGGTCGAAAGGCCCCTGTCGGCAGGACGGATGCGATTGACGTGGTCGAGCAGGTTGTTATAGCCCTCGACCCACCAGGTTCCGCCGCCCGCGCGGTGAGAATGGGTCCTGTCCTCGCACATCAGCGGTGACGCCGCCGCGATCTGATCCATATAAACCGCGTCGACACCGACCTCGTTCAGCAATCTGCCCACGACCTCGGTCATTTTTTCCTGCCAGCAGGCGGTCGACGGGCACATTATCGAAAGCTTGACGGGGCTGCCGTCAGCCTCCTTGGAGCTGTACGATTCGGTAAATGCAACTCCGTTTCTGTCCTTGGTACAGTTGGGCTTCGCCTTTTCGGACCATTCAAAGTCCTCCATTCCCTTATCCTTGGTGTCCCAAAGACGGGCGTTTATGTAGGGCATAACCTTGACGCCCTTTTCCTGCAGGCGCTTTACACCCGTGTAAAACGCGTCCTTTGCGGGGAAATAGTGAGGATAGTCGTTATCGTAGGGGATTTGGAACCAGTCGTAAAGATGGACCGAGCTGTTATATCCGAGGTCCTCGTTTGCCTCGAGCACCCGGTCAGCGAATTTGTCGTCATCCTTCATTCTGACGATCCACCAATGATTTTCCCGCTTCATCCAATCGGGGGTGTCTTTTCTGCCGTTTTCATCGGTTTCGGGACACCAGACGGCGTTGTTGACAAAGAATTCGCGGTAAAGCATCGCCGCAGAATACCAGTCGCCGTCGAATATCTCCCACACGCATTCGCCGCAAAGCGACTGCGAATTGCAGGGCTTATCTATATCTGTAAGCGGCATTTTGCCGCAAAGCTCAAAATAGCTCTCGTTTTTCTTCTTTTGGAAATATATCTGCTTATACGCGGACGCGGGGTCGTGAAGTCCGTAATAGATGCCCCTCTGCCACTTCTCGTTCCAGAACGCCATAAACTGCATCGACGCTCCGTAGGAAGGGTAATTCTGGCAGGACCTGCATTCGTCAAGCCCGTTCCAAAGCTCGCCGGGGCCGTTGGGCGACATAAAATTGACGTCAGCCCTCGCGTCGAACGCGAGCATCGGATAGTCGCAGGAATAAAGGCTGTAATCGCGGTTATCGCTGATGAGATTTGTGGTCCAGCTGATGCGGTTGCCGCGCGTGTGCGCGCAAAGCACCACGGTCACGCCCAAAAGCGTTTTATTGCCCGAAAGCATTATTACGGTGTCGCTTCCGACCGATTCCGAAACGCAGCTTCCCCATCCCGACGCAGAATCGACGGTGACGGTCTCGTCGCCGTTCATCGCGCGTGCGGTGAGCGTGAACAGAGGTCTGCTTGTCGAAAGAAAGCGCTTTTTCAGCTTTCTGTCGCGCAGGGACGTAAGGCAGACGCCGTCCGCCAGAGAAAGGGTACACGACAGCTCGCCCGCCGTTATACGTAAAGTGCGTTCTTTTTTCATTGCGGCCTCCGATTATTTTAAAAAGTTGGTTTTCGCAAGTGTAAATACGACAACGCTATCCGAGACGCGTCCCCGCAAAAGCGATGCGCAGGTCTTTGTCGTCGCGCCGGTCGTGTAAACGTCGTCGACCAGCAATATCTTTTTATAAGGCTTTTCGATATGAAAATCTTCCTTGATCACGAAGCTGCTCTTCATATTCTTCATACGCTCGTCACGGCTCAGAAGCTTTTGCTCCTTACCGCCGACGCGCCGTATGCAATCTATCGCGGGAATGCCGTAGACCGCAGAGATCGCTTTCGCAAGCTCGCGCGCCTGATCGACCCCGTGGAAATACAGATTCTTCTTTGATCTCGGCACGTATGCGACTGCGTCGAACGCCTCGGGCTTCAAGCCGCAGGCGTTTACCGCAAGTCGGGCGACAAACTCCATTACCCGCTTGTCCGTGTCGGTCTTCAGCAGATATATAAGACCTTGCGACACGGGACTGCCGTAAAAGAATGCAAAGCGGTGGTTGTCGCTCCTCGGGCAGGTGCACGCCGACGGCACCCTGCCGCAGGTCCTGCACTCGGTCGTGAGCAGTGTCTGCAGATGATGCAGGCAATCGGCACAGACCGGGAACTCCTTATGCGCAACGTTGTACCTGCAAATAATGCAGGTTATCGGAAGAAGGTGATTAAGCTTCATTTCAAACCAAGCTCAGCATTGTTTTAAGCGCCGTGTGACGCACGGGGATTCGGTCGTTTCCGACCATCACCGCAAGCGAGCGCTGCGACCCGACTATAACGACGATATCCTTCGCCCTCGTGACCGCGGTGTACAAAAGGTTACGCGTCATAAGCGGAAACGGCGCGTCAAACGCCGGTATCACTACTATTCTGTATTCGCTGCCCTGACTCTTGTGGGCGGTTACTGCGTACGCGTGCTCGAGCTCGTCAAGCTGCGAAAAATCGTATTCGGTCAGCCTGCCCTCAAAATCGACGACCATCGTTTCGCTTCTTGTGTCGATCTCCGATATCATACCGATGTCGCCGTTGAAGACGCCCGTGCCCGACTCTCCGCCGCGCTTCCATTCAAGGTCGTAGTCGTTCTTTATCTGCATGACCTTGTCCCCCTCGCGGAAGATGATACTGCCGTATTTTTTCTCGACCTTTTTGGGGCTTTTCGGGTTCAATGCATTCTGGAAAAGCTGATTCAGCCCGCTTGTGCCGAGCGAGCCCTTGCGGGTGCAGGAGATGACCTGAATGTCCTCCAGCGGGTCGGCGTTATATTTCGCGGGGAGCCGCTTCGATACAAAGGCAAGCAGCAGCTCTGCAACGGCATCGGGGTCCTGTCTCTCGATAAAGAAGAAATTATTGTCACGCGAGTTGATTATCGGCATTTCGCCTCGGTTTATCGCGTGGGCGTTCATAACTATCAGGCTTTCCTCAGCCTGCCGGAAAATCTTGTTGAGCTTGACGACGTCGAATTTGTCCGACCCGATGATATCGTTAAGACAGTTACCGGGACCGACGGGAGGAAGCTGATCGGGGTCGCCTATCAGAATAAGATAGCTCCCCGTTTTGACCGCCTTCAAAAGCGCACACATCAGATTCGTGTCGACCATCGAGGTCTCGTCAATGATGATGACCTTCTGATTTATCGGATTTTCATCGTCGCGTTGGAAATGGTGATGCCCGTTTTCCGAGATGCTCGCCTCGAGAAGACGGTGGATGGTCTTTGCCTCCTTGCCCGAGGACTCGAACATCCTTTTTGCGGCTCTGCCGGTAGGCGCCGCAAGCACGCTCGAAAACTTGAGTATGCCGCAAATATCGAGTATCGCCTTTATTACGGTCGTTTTACCCGTGCCGGGGCCGCCCGTAATAACTGTGACGCCGTTCGTCAGCGCGTGCGATATCGCCTCGCGTTGCTCGGGCGCGTATTCTATCCCGTATTTTTCCTCGAGCTGGGTTATCTGCTCGTCAAGCCCCTCGAGCACGAACGGGAATTTGTAATTGCTCAGCGCGTGGAGCTTCGCCGCGATATATACCTCAGCTGAGTAAAGCTCGCTCAACGCGTAAGCGTCGGTTTCGTCTATTGTGAATCTTTTTATCTTTTCAAGCGTGCAGAGCCTCTGCGCGGCGCTCGAGGCCACCTCACGGCTCACGCCCAGTATCTTCGCCGCCGCATCCACAAGCTCGTTCTCGGGAAGATAGCAATGTCCGCCGTTTATCGACGCGACGTTAAGCGTATGGATTATACCCGCCTCGGCGCGCTCGGGCGTGTCCTTCGGGAACCCGAGTGCCATTGCGACGCGGTCTGCCTTTTCAAAGCCGATGCCGGTAACGTCGTCGCAGAGTCGGTAGGGGGTCGCCTTGATAATATCGATCGCCGCAGAGCCGTAAGCCTTGAACACCTTGACCGACAACGCAGGCCCGAAAAACTCGTTACAGAACATCATAACCGTTCGCATACCGAACTGCTCGACGTAATTTTTATGTATGTCGTCGGCGCGCTTTGGCGAAATGCCGCGGATATCGCACAGCCAACGGGGGTTGTTTTCGATAACCTCAAGCGTGTCCTCGCCGAACCGCTGAACGATTCGCTCGGCGGTGACGGGGCCTACCCCCTTTATCGCGCCCGACGCAAGATATTTCAGTATCGCCGCAGAGGTCGTGGGCAGGCGCTTTTCAAAGTAATTCACCTTGAACTGACGCCCGAAGGTCTGGTGCATCTGCCATTCGCCCTGCACCTTGATGGTCTCGCCCTCGCCGATATACGGCATGATTCCGACGAGCGTGATCGGCTCGCCGCCGCAATTTATAGTGCAGACGGTGTATCCGTTTTCGTCGTTCGAGTATATAATATCTTCAACCACGCCGTCGAGATAAAGCTCGCCCAACGGACCCACCACCTTTTTATAATTTCAAATCCTCTTGATATAAGCCCTTCTGCCGTCGGACGCGCAAACGCGGCGGATTATCTCCTCCTGCTCGGCGTCGGTGCGGCATATTATAAGCATATCGGGCATTACGTCCTCGCTCGGCTCATCAAGAAAGCTTACGCAAATAAATTCCGAATTTCCCGCTCTTCGCACCCGCACAAGCTCAAGCACACTCAGCGCAACCCCGAGTGCCGCAAGCATTGCGATCAAAATACTGCCAAAAACGGTCATACTTCACCACCTCTTATTATATTATATGCGCGCACAAATTGCAAGTTGTTTTTGCTCGCTGTAAATAATTTGTCACAATACAAAAGAGCTGTGTTTCCACAGCCCTTTTTCGGTTAATCCTTATTCGTTATCAAATGCCGAGCCACAAGCTCATAAACGGCACTACTCGGTCTGATAATATTTACCGACTAATGCTTCGAGATCTTCATCGTCGCAGCCGAAGTGAGTGGAAGACACACGATTGCCTTCGGCGTCAAACGTTTCACCGTATCCGCTGCTGGAATAAAAGGTATACTGACCGTTTGAAAAGTTTATCCTTACGACCCAATCATCGTAATTAAAGCTTGGATCGACCGCCGCAAGAACGATAACGATGGCATCGGAAAACTTGAGCTCCGAAAAATCCTCCAAAAATTCCTCTTTATCCTCTTCCGACACAGTATAGACAGGCTCGATGCTTGCATCAAATCCCGAGTAACGATATGCTTCGGGATCGCGCAAATCATAAAACTGCACCGACACAACCTCTTCGACCGAAAAATCATAATACTCTGTCAGGGGAATTATAATACAGCTGCTCAGAGATACAGCCAAAGCAAGGATTATAAGAATAAGCAAAAACAATTTATATGGCTTCATTTTCCGTCCTACTCGGCAACACGCTGTCTGTGTTACCAATGCCCCCATCATATTCATGGTGCCTAATACGGTTAATATAACGCCTAATATGACACGCACAATAAATTGTCTATATGCAGCTTCCTGTCACTTGATAAAGAACACCGCTATTGCACAGGCAAATACCAGCGCTGCGCAACAGAGGCTAACGTAAGCGCTCCTGCGACTTGCGCTCCATTGCATATAGCTCTGACAAAGCAGGTTCACACCCATCAGTGGAATGCACAGCTTGATCGCCTGTGTCCATATATCAAATATCTGTAATACCGCCAGCGTTATAACCGCAAGGCTAACGATAACCGAAAACACGGTAATCACCTTATGTGACGCCGATGTATCTTTCCATTTTGTTTCCATCGATTATTCTCCGGTCTTACCGTCGAGGAACTTATACACAAGTGCGGCAAGAACACCGCCAACCAAAGGTGCTACCAAGAACACCCAAACGTTTGCAAGAGCTTCACCGCCAACAAAGAGCGCAGGGCCGAAGCTGCGGGCGGGGTTAACAGAGGTTCCGGTGAAGGAAATGCCAAGAATGTGTACGAGGGTCAAAGTCAAACCGATTACGATACCGGATACAGCACCGTTTTCCTTCTTTGAAGTAACACCGAGTATGGCAATTACGAACACGAAGGTCAGGATAACTTCAATGAGCAGAGACAAAGCAATGTTGTCTTCGTACAGAGCGTTAGCGCCGAGTCCGCTTTCCTTGCCGACAAACGCCATCAGCGCTGCAGCGCCGGCAGTGGCACCGGCAAACTGAGCGATCAGATATCCGATGAAATCCTTGACGGACATCTTACCGCTTGCCAGCATTGCAATGGACACTGCGGGATTGATGTGGCATCCGGACACGTTGCCGACAGAATAAGCCATTGCCACAATGACAAGACCGAAGGCAAGTGCGGTCAGCAAATAACCGGTTCCGTTTGCAGCGGAGCAACCGACAACTGCGGCAGTTCCGCAGGCAAAGAACACAAGCACAAAGGTGCCGATGAATTCTGCCGTGCATTTTTTGAGTAAACTCATAGATCAATTCCTCCAATTTTTTTATTTTTATTTGTTTTATAGTACACTAAATATACTATATCACAAAATATTCGGAATTTCAATAATACTTATTATCTCTTCTTTTCCGCCACTCACGTGCACAACGTTTTATTCCGAACGAAACAAAAGTTGTTTTAATTTTTTGCTGTAAATAAACGGTAATATGAATCCATAGACAACTATTGGCAACAGCACGCCCGCCACGTTCCATTTAGACCATACAAGCAAATTGTACGTGGCGTGAAAGGTTATGGCAATCGTCAATAATCCGAACGTTCCTGCAAAAAACAGTCTTTTTTCTTTTCGTACGTATAAAATACCGCAACCTACCAGATAGGTGCATAAACCGTGAACAAGACTGCAAGATACACCGCGTATCAACGCCCACAGCAGATTGATTTGTTGAAAAGAATTGATTAAATAATAGGTGTTTTCCAGAATTGCAAATCCGATTCCCAATGACATAGCGAGAGGTAACACGATTTTTTTATCATCACTGAACAGAAACGCATAAGCCAGCACAGGCAACGCCTTCATACATTCTTCGGTTACGGGAGCAATTCTCAACGAAACGTCATAAACAGGCAGCTGAAACAACAAGCCCAACACACTGTTGATTTCCGACGCGCTCACCGCCATAAAAGCACCGATAAGCATAAACAAAATCAACGAACGAGATTGCCCCTTTATAATCGGGAGCATCAACGCCAGGGGAACTGCAAAACAAATGAAAATTATATAGACCATCGCTTGCACCCCCAATAAGCGGTTATCACCGTAGCCGCCGATAACAAAGAATGGAACAAGATCGGCAAGGTCGTGTGTTCACGAGTGAGCATAGACACCAACATGATAGGCTGCATCAAACAGAACAGCAGGATAACAACATGATAAACACGCATTGCATAGGCATATTCACCGGCTTTTGACGGAATAAGCAATCCCAAAAATGCGTAATATGAGGTCAACGCGACGGGAATTAATAATAATTGCGAAAGAACGCTATGCCCGTTTGTCATATTCCATACACCCCACGCAAGGATGACCAGAGCCGGTATCATCGCCGGCACTTTTGCGCGTGTTTTTATTCCCTTAAAAGTCTCTTTTGGCTCGGCAAAAAAGCCGCTGAGCAAAAACAAAAATGTGCCTGCATAGGTTAAATACCCTGCGTGAAAGGCGGGAACGGGTATTAAAATTGCATAAAGCACCCGATAAATCACCGCCAACAGATACGAGCCTGCGGAAAATACAACAATTTTATAAAACAACCTGGTTTGTTGCTTAAAAACGGTTATCACACCGAACACGACCGCACAAAAAGCAACAATTAAAGCAAAAATATTCACTGTTTTTTCTTGCGGCGAATATGCTGAACCAACAAAGTGCCGCCGATTCCTAACGCAATCCCGATCAACAACGTTGTAAATAAAAGTCCGCCGTTTTCTTTTAACATGGTGATCGTCGGGGGTTGTATACTGGGTTTGATAATTTGGTCATCGGGTGGAAAGAGCTCTCCCTCAGCAAATGCAGTTAAAGATAATGTAGCAAGCGTTGCTATACAGAGTAAAATTGTCAAAAAAACCTTTTGGGATTTTTTCATATAAACACCTCGTTTCTTATGTTTACCATCATAATATCACAAAGCGAATCAAAAGTAAATACAAACATAAAAATAGCTATCGACGGTAGTCGTGTGGCTTCAATACATGATTGGTTTTCGCGGTGCCCGTATTTTTGTTCGCCCGCGCTTATTAGCTTCGGCGCAAAAATCCGATTTTTGAATTTTCGAAAATTTGATAATTCAATGCTTTGCGAAGCAAAGCTACCTTTTCTCTTCTCTTTTCTCT
>JAFXDO010000043.1 GCA_017563195.1 Clostridia bacterium
TCAAGCAGGGGATAATATTGCTCACCTCTGAGTTCATAGGTAATTCCGTTTTGTTCAATGTACTTTTCCATATATTGCACCATCCTTTCCTTTGGTGCTTTAAGTGTACTATAAATACGGAAAATCTGCAAATGTGCAAAAAAAGAAAAATACGAGAAACACCGAAATGTTCTCGTATTTTTCTTCGCCTTCGCAATGCTCGTAATTCTTAATTCTCAAAAACTGTCCTTAAGAACAAACGGCATTCACCTCGAGGCTTTTCTTATTGTTATATGTTGGGCTTGAAGCAGGGCATAAAGCTGAGCTTGAACAGGTTTGCCTTATGCTTTCTGTCGATAAGCGCCTTTTTGTCCTCGTTTGCAATATAGCCGGTGCGGATGTAGGTGTCAAGCTCGGCATAGGTAAAGCCGAGGTTTTCCTCGTCGGTCTTCCCGCAAAGTCCGTCGATGGGGATCTTGTCGACCAGCTCCTTGGGAAGCCCGAGCAGGTAGCCGATCTCCTTGATTTCGGTCACGGTGATGAACGACATCGGCGAAAAGTCGCCGACCGAGTCGCCGTAGCGGGTCGAGTAGCCGACCCAGTCCTCCGAAAGGTTGCAGGTGTTGCAAACTCTTCCGTTATTGCTCTGCGAAACGGCGTAAAGCGTCGACATTCTTATTCTTGCGGGGAGATTCTGAAGCGATTGCGGGGTGAGCTCGAGCTGGGGGGGCATATTTTTCACGATCGCGTCGACGGCGTCCTTGATATTTACCTCGTAATGCTTTATCCCGAGGTGGTTTACCAGCATATACGCCTTATCGATATCGTGCTGTACGCCCTGCGGCATCAAAACGCCGATAACCCTGTCCTTGCCAAGTGCCTCGACGCACAGCGCGGCGGCTATCGAGCTGTCCTTACCGCCCGAGATGCCGACTACCGCGTTACAGCCCTTGCCGTTTTCCTCAAAGAAATTGCGGATCCATTCAACACATTCGTTTTTTACCCTTAAAGCGTCAAACATAACACCCTCCTGTTATTCGATAACGTCTATCTGGCACATTTTCATCGTCGCGAGCGCGGCGTTATGGCTTTCGACGGTCACGCCTGCACAGCACTTCGCATCGACCGAGACCAACGCGTTCGGGAAGCACGCCTTGATTATGAGCGCGTTCGAGACCACGCAGATGTCGGTGCAAAGCCCGATAAGCTCAACGCATTCAAGCTCTTCCCCACTCCAATGCGGCCAGCCGAAGTTGGGTTTATCGATTATCCTGCAGCCCTCGACGTAAAGCCCGTCTGCAATTTCCCAGCCCTTACTGCCCTTGATGCAATGCGGGACGGGAAGCTTCCTTCCCTCGGGGGTGTCGAGATAATCCTCGCCGTGGGTGTCGCGGGTGAATATGATCTCGTCGCCGTTTTTGCGGTATTCCTCGATCTTTGCCCTGACGTTGGGCAAAATCGCGACAGCCTCCGCGGTACCGAGCGCCATATCGATAAAGTCGTTCTGCATATCAACAACGATAAGTGTTTTTTTCATTTCTTCACTTCCTTTGCTTCGTTATAGCACAAACCGCTGGCCCTTGTCAATATTTGCAAGCAAAAAGGCCGAAAAGGAGTCCCTTTCAGCCTTAAAATCTATTTATTTGCCTGCCATTTCAAGCGTGGTGCCGTTGAAGAAGAAGCCGAGGATGTACTTATAGCTGTAGCCGTCCTTCGAAAGCTTTTCACTGCCCGTCGCCGAAAATCCGACGCCGTGGCCTGCACCCTGACCGTTTACCGTAACGGTGTCGGGCGTGATCTCGACGCCCTGAGTAGTCATATATCCGTCGCCGAAGCCCTCGAACGGCTTATATCCGTCCTCGGTGAGGATGCCGGTGACCTTGCGCTTCTCGACCCTGCCCTCCGCCGTGAGGACCTCAAGCTCGGTCGAGTACTCAAGCGTGAAGTTTGCGCTGTTGAAGCCGCAGGCAGAGCGGATATCCTCGCTCGTTTCGACGGTAATGCTGTTGCCGCTGCCGTCGCTGACCGAAAGAACCGTGATATAGCTCGAGCCGTAGGGGTCCTTCGCGAGTATCTTCATCGAGATATCGTCGTCGGTAAGCCCCGAAAAGCTGTTGCGCGACTTGAGATACTTGAAAAACTCGGTCTTGGAGTATACTCGGCTCCAGCGATCGCCGTCCTCGTATTCCTCCTGAAAAACGGTGGTGAGATAGGGAACCTCGTCCCCGCCCCACGCCGCAACCGACGAGCAGCTCGCGCCGCCGTTGGAGTTATGGTAGAGCACCATTATCGGCGCGCCGTTGTAGGCACAGAAAAGTCCGCGGGTCGCGTCGACGATGGCGTTATTTTCATCGTTCATACGGTAAAGACCGTGATAGACCTGACAGCAAGCCGAGTTGGTGCAGACGTCGAAGCCCTGCTTCTGATGCTTGGAGTAAAGCGGAACCGTTCTTGCAAGCACGGCGAACGCCTTGCGGGTCTCGACCGAGTAGTTCGTGCCGATCTCGTTCGCCATTACGCACTTGGTGTAGTCTTCAAGTCCGAGGATGTTTTCCATCCAGAGGCGTCCGTCGGACACGCTGTATTCGAAAATACCGCTGTAATCGTAATGATTTATGCTTCCCGAGCGGTGGCGCATCGGGATATTGACCGAATGTCCGTTGTGTCCGCGCAGCGCGAGCGGGCGCGTCGTGTCCTCATAGCTGAAAATCACGCGTCCCGATTCATCAACGACGGTGATGCCGCCGCTCACGGGAGAAGCGACAGTCCTGCCGCCCGACGCCTTTTTCGCCTCGTCTGAAGAGTTTGAGAGGAAGGCGCGCGACTCGAAGCCGCCCTTGACGACAGCGACGAAGCCGTTTTTGCTTTTTGCCGAGCTCAATGCCGCGGAATAGCTCGAAAAGCTTCCGATGACCGCGCTGTACGAGCCGATGCTGCCTGCGTTATCGGGGGTCGCCTTGCCGTTGGAAAGGCTTGCATTCACCTGCGGGAGCAGGATTATCGAGCTATCGGAAAGCGAAAAGAGCTTCACGAAGCTATCGCCCTCGGTGTAACCGATATCGAACCCGTTTGCCGACTTATTGTTAGACGAAAAGGTACGGGTATCGAGCAGCGGAGCCGACACGTACATACCGATCCTCACGTCGGGCTCGTTATATTCAACGTTTTTTGCCGTGGGCATTATCGCCGCACCTGCGCAGAATACGATGGCAAGCGCGAGCGAGACGAGGCGCTTAACCGATCTCATAGTCGCCTCTTATCGTAAAATATGCCTTGCCGCCGGTGACGAGTATCGCCTTGCGCGACTCGCTTTCCGACGCGTAATAGATATGTCCGTATTCAAGAGGCTCACCGGAGAAGATCTCCTTACCCTCCGACATATCGGTAATTCCCTCGTTTTCGTCGTTCGACGAGGTGATGGCAACGGCGTTGCCGCCGCGATAGATGACCTCCGCATTGGGCGAAAGGATGATGACGTCGCCCTCGTTGAAGGAAACGTCCTCATAGGTCGTCGCGATAGTGATGCCGCCCTCGGCGGTAAGCTCATCGATTATCTCCTGCCTCAGCTCTTCTCTGAACTTTTCGAGATAACCGTAGGTGACGGGCGTGTCAGAGGGGATCGATTCGCCTGCCCCCGCGCCTGCGCCCTCCGCTGCTCCGACGACCGCGGAAACGGCAAAGCACACCGTCAGGATCGCTGCGAGCATAAGCGGAATGATGATCTTTTTCACAGAAAATTCTCCTTAAATATTTTTGGAAGCCGAAAACGATAGACTCGCGGTAATAAATAATATGCGGCTTCCTTTGGAAATATGCACTAAGATGAAGGATTTTTTATGTGCGAAAACGACAAAAATCGGGTCTCTTTTTCGCAAGCGCAGATATTTCCACTTACTATTATATCACACCTTGTCAAGTCCCACAGAATGGGGTCGTCTCCTTCCCCTACCCAATATATTGTTATTTGGAACGAAACGGCAAAAAAGGAGAGAACGACTTTTTCGCAAAAGCCTTCTCTCCGATGCGCGATATTATTTTTTTGTATAACGCAGAGCTGTTCTCTGCCTGTCACTTATTGCGCCGCTCGATGGGCGATGCGCCACAGTGAGAAAACGGTTTTGCGCGTTTTTTGTGCCGAATGAATCTTCAGAGCCGTGCTTTAAGCCCCGAAATCCTTGAAAAACGTCGGGTCGGGGTTAAAGAAATAGCGTCGGATAAGCAGGTAGTCCAAAACGTCGAGACCGCCGCTGCCCGAAACGTCGACCGCAGCCGATTGCACAGAATTCAGCTTGACCGTGCCGAGATAAGCACGCTTTGCGAGGATATAGTCGCCGACGTCGAGCAAGCCGTTGCCGTTAACGTCGCCCGCGAGGCAGACCGTCGCGCTGTCGACCGTATTCCCCTGCACCGCAAGCGTTACGACCGAGCCGGTCCCGATATAGCCCGAAGCCGAAAGGTCGGTTCCGTCGGAGGAGCTCACGGTGATGCTTTGCTTATCGAAGTACTCCGAAAAGGAATCGAAGCTCATTTTCCACGCCGCGGCGCGCAGATACCCGTCATCGCCGAGCGTGAACAGCTCGCCCGACGGGTCGATGTTCATTCTGCTGTAGAAGGTGGTATACTCGAGGAAGACCCAGCCGCTCTTGCCGTAGTATTCGGTCTTGCCCCAGAAGCCGTCGACCTCATCGACCTCGATTATCGTACCGTTCGGAATGACGGCGAGCGAGTCGGTGGCGGTGTTCGCCTCCTCGCGAAGGTTGAGGTTCGCCTTCAGCTTATAATAACCGACCTCCTTCTTCGTGAGCACGACCTTGGAGTCGGGGTAGTTTATCGGCATATTGACGTAAAGTATGCCCTTCGCCGCCGCTGTCGCGAACTGCTCCCAGGTATAACGCCTTGTCGAGATGACGCAGGGCTGTGAAACGACGCCGTCGCCGCCCGCGTTGCCGTGATATATAACGATGAAGTCCTCGTCCATCGTGAGTATCGAGACAGAGTGTCCCGCCGCAAGCCTTACGTGCGCGCCGGGGGCTGCAGACATCAGCAGGCTCTTGACGCTGTTCGCCGTTACCGCGCCCGAAGAAAGCGTGCCGACGTTATAGTAAAGCGAGCTGTTCGCCGAATGATCTATAAACCCGAAGCAGGTCCAGAACACCATACGCGCGAACGAAAAGCATTGCGCCCCAAGCAGATCGACCTCGCAGGTCTCCTTCTTACCCGTCGGGTAATAGCGCATACAGTTGCAATTTCCGACCGACTGGATGCAATACGTCGAGCTGGTGTGGTGGCAGGTGCACGCCTGCCCGTTTTTCGAGAAAAAGGTGCCCGGCATATGGTAGCTAAGCGGCAGAGTGACGCTTCCCACCTCAACGTACGGGCCGGAATAGTCGCTTCCGCTTGCCATCGGAGTGCCGACCTCGGCGCGGGTATAGCTCAGGTCGCTTTCGGGCGCGCTGTTGGGCTCTGCAACGTACTGCAGGTACTCTTCCCCGCCCTCTGTCCAGACCTCATCGCCGTTTTCCTCGATATAAATATAATCGGGGTTTTCCTTGACCCAGCGGATGCTCCCGTCGGGCTCGGGCACAAAGCCCGCCATCCCCTCGCGGCGAAGCAGCAGCTCTTCCCTGCCGTTCTGCATCGAATAAACGCAGTCTCCTCGCATATAAAGCATCCCGTTTTCGACGACGTAAAGGCATTTCGCCTCGCTTTTGAGGCGATGCACCGTCTCAACGCCGCTTCCGTCGGGGTTGATCGACATAATTCTGTCGTTTGATATGAAATATATCCTTCCGTCGGAATAATTCAGGTATTTCGCGTCGATATCGGCAAGCTTTGCCCTGTTTCCCGCCGCGTCGACACGCCAAAGCGCGCCGTTTTCGGAAAAGACCGTATCGTCGCCCACGTCAACAGCCGTGCCGCCGTAAAGTATCCTGTCGCCGAACTCGATCCCCTCGGCAGACACGCTTGTCGGCGTGCTTGCGCTGAACGGTATCGCAAAAAGCGCCAATACCCCGCACAACAGCAACGAAACAACTCGCTTTAACATCCTTTTTCCTCCGTTTTTTGTACTTCGATTTACATAATATCACATTATTCGCCCTTTTTCAAGTGCTTTCAACCCCAAGCGCGGATTTTTGCACGGTAAAGAAGGGAATTGAAAAGGTGCGTTACGAACCCTTTCCATACAATGCGTTTAACATAACGCCCACGCGGGTCGAGGGTTTGATTTAAGTTTTACCTTTACCGCGGGCTTTAAAAGGCGTGTTACACGCCCTTTCCATACAAAACGTATAACATAACGCCCACGCGGATAGAGGGTTTGTTATTTTGACGCGTTCATCGCGGGCTTTAAAAAAGGTGCGTTACGCACCTTTCCTAAAAATATATTCCCGCTCGGGGCGACGCTTGCCGTTTTAATCGAAAGCACAACGCAAAAAAAGAGACGCTCCGCGAGGGAGCGTCTCGTAAGTCAGCTATTTATGCTGTGTAATTACTGCTTCTTCTTCTTGAGAACAACTACAACAACTACAGCGATGATAGCAACAACTGCAACGATGATGCCGATGATGAGACCGGTGTTGCCGCCTTCTTCTGCCTCGGAGGAGGTAGAAGCTGCTGCAGAGGACTCAGCCTTGGAGGATTCTTCGGAAACCTCGGAGGATTCTACGTCGGAGGATTCAACAACGCTGGATTCAACGTCGGAGGATTCTACGTCGGAGGATTCTGCGCCGGAGGTATCGCCGGAAGCTTCGGATACAACGTAAAGCATGGAGTTGGTGTAGAGGGTATCTGCTTCTTCGAGATCAACACCGAAGAGAGCAACCTTGGTGCCAACTGCGAGGTTAGCAGCAGCGTTTCTGCGTTCTGCGCCTGCGCTGGTGTCGTCGAGAGCGTGTGCAGAGTAGCAGAGCATGCCGTCGGTGATTTCGGAGGTGAATACAACGTCTTCGCCTGCGCCCTGGATGCTTTCAACTACGGTGTAGTAGCCTTCTTCGCCTTCAACGGGAGCGAGGAGTACGTTTATAGACCACTTGGTATTCATACCGCCGAGGTTTTCGGGTCTGGTGAAGAGGTAAGCGGTGTCGGAGGAGATAGCGGTGTTAACGCCGTCGATGATGAGCTGAACCTTATCGGTAGCTTCTGCGGGAACTTCGCCTTCTTCCTTCGCGGGAGGATCGGGCTGAACAACGATTTCGATTTTCTTACCGGTGAGCGAGATAGCTGCTGCGCTGTCTGCATCCTTGGAGGTAAGCATACCGTTCTGCCATTCGATCATACCGGGCTTAGCGTCGTAGTCCTGAGCTGCTACAGCGTAGGTAAAGCCGAACTTTTCGTCGTTGCTGACCTTGGAAAGACCGGTCTTGTCCCAAGGAATACGAACTTCGTAAGTGGTGGTCTTAGCGTCTTCGTCTCTGGTAATAACTGCGTCCCAGTCATTAACTTCGAGAGAGGAAGCGTTTACAGGCTTGCACCATGCAATACGGATCTGTTCGCCGTTTTCGGTGAGTGCGAGACCTGCTTCGAGGTAGTCGCCGTCGTACTGGCCAACCTGGTAAGAGGTTTCACCCTTCTTGGGTTCGCCGGGGGTAAGAATGAACTGTACGCAAGAGAACTTCCACATGAAACCGTAGTCGTTGCTGTCCCAAACACCGTCGCCGCTGTGGTCGGTTTCGGGGATAGCGATGTGAGTCTCGGTGTTGAGAACCCATGCGAGGTAGAGGTTGTCATCGTCCCATGCACCGTAGAAATCAAAATCCCAATCGGATTCGGAGTACTGGTTGTGTTCGGTATCAACGAACTGGGACTTATCTTCGGGATAAGAGTGGATAGGAGCCTTGCCGTATTCGCCGGTCTTAACTACACCGTCAATCTTCGGTGCGGTTTCGATGTACTTGAACTCTTCCTGGTAGTTGACGTTGTCAGCTGCTGCAGAGGGAAGTACGAACATCGCGCAAAGCATAGTTGCTGCGAGAAGAAACGCGAGTAACTTCTTCATAATGTTTTTCTCCTTACTGTATTTTCGGGCTTTTGCCCTTTTATGGTGAATACATTATAAACGATTCTCTTCAAAAAAGCAATAGGGAAAAATATCTTTTTTACATTTTTGTTTACTTTGTCCCGTTTTTTACCGCTTTTTTAACCGCTCCGCCGAAAAATGCAAATAGGTCTTGAAATTTAATTACATTTATATTATAATAAATCGATTACACATACGGAGAATTTCCTGATGTCTCTCGAAAAAGATTTTTTCTGCCTCAAGCGGGCACTTTTTGATAAATACTTCGGCTTTTTGAATCCCGCACAGCGCGAAGCCGTCTACACGACCGAGGGTCCCTTACTCGTTCTTGCGGGGGCGGGAAGCGGTAAAACAACGGTTATCGTCAACAGGATCGCAAACCTCGTGCTTTTCGGGCGGGCATCAAGCGACAAGGCGCTTCCCGAAAACGCAGAAGCGTTGATTCCGCTGATGAAGCTCGCTCTTGCCGACGGGAGCTCGGCGAAAATACGCGAAGCACTGCAGAAGGCGGCTGTCGAGCCGGTCTTTCCCTACAGGGTGCTTTGCATCACCTTCACCAACAAGGCGGCGCGCGAGTTCAAGGAAAGGCTTGAGCAAACGCTCGGCGAAGCCGCACACGACATCTGGGCGGGCACCTTCCATTCGATCTGCGTGCGCATACTCCGCAGGCACATCGATCGGCTCGGCTACAAAAGCGACTTTACGATATACGACGTCGACGACTGCAAGAGGCTGATAACGTCGATACTCAAGGAGCTGAACATCGGCGAGCACACGCTCGCACCGAAGACCGCGCTTTACTCGATATCGGCGGCAAAGGAAAAGGGCTTGACTCCGCGGGACGAGCTTCTCGACGCGGGGCGCGACAGGATGCGTCTCAACCTCGCGCGGGTGTACGAAAGCTATCAGGAAAAGCTGTTTGCGGCGAACGCGCTCGACTTTGACGACATAATTATGCTAACGAATCGGCTGTTTGAAAGCCATCCCGACGTGCTCGACCGTTACAGAGAGCAGTTCCGATATCTGCTTGTCGACGAGTATCAGGACACCAACCCATCCCAAAGCAGGCTTGTTGCACAGCTTGCGGGGGAGAGGTGCAACGTCTGCGTTGTCGGCGACGACGATCAGTCGATATATTCCTTCCGCGGTGCGACGGTCGAAAACATTTTGGGGTTCGACAGGGAATACCGCGACACGAGCGTCATACGGCTTGAGCAGAACTACCGTTCCACGGGAAACATACTCAAGGCCGCCAACGGGATAATCGCGCAGAACGAGTCGAGGCTCGGCAAGGAGCTTTGGACGAGCGCGGGCGACGGCGAAAGGGTACACGTCCGCAAGCTGTACTCGCAAGCCGAGGAGGCTGCCTTCATCTGCGACACCATCGCGTCAAAGGTATCGCAAGGCGCGAAATACTCTGATTTTGCGGTATTATACCGCGTAAACGCACTTTCAAACTCGCTTGAAACGGCGTTTGTGAAAAAGCGGATCCCCTACAGGATATTCGGCGGCGTTCGATTTTATGAGCGGCGCGAAATAAAGGACGTTTTGGCATATCTTTCGGTCATTTCGAACCGAAGCGACAGCGTGCGCCTGAGGCGCATCATCAACCTGCCCAAGCGCGCCATCGGCGACGCGACCGTCGAAAAGATTGCGAGCATCGCCGAAGAACAAAACGTTCCGATGTTCAGCATCATCGAAAACGCGCACGACTATTCCGAGCTTAAGCGTGTCGCGCCGAAGCTCATACAGTTTGCAGCCCTCATCAACGAGCTGCGTGATTTCTCTGCGGAAGCGAGTCTTGCAGACCTCGTATCCCGCGTCATCGAGCGCACCGGCTACCGAGTGATGCTTGCCGAGGAGGACGACGGGGCTGAGCGCGAGGAAAACGTGCTCGAGCTTGTATCCTCTGCGGCGCTATTCGCCGAAACGAGCGAAAGCCCCACGCTTTCGGAGTTTTTGAACGAGATCGCATTGGTCAGCGACCTCGACGGGTACGACGACAACGCCGATTCGGTCGCGCTGATGACGGTGCACTCGGCGAAGGGGCTTGAGTTCCCCGTGGTCTTCATCCCCGGCTTTGAGGAGGGGCTGTTCCCGATAACTCAGTCCTCGACCGAGGGCGAAAAGGGGATAGAGGAGGAGCGGCGGCTCGCGTACGTGGCTGTTACACGTGCGAAGGAGGAGCTTTATCTGCTCAACGTCTCGAACAGAATGCTTTACGGGCGGACCGAGCTTAAGCGGATATCGCGGTTTGCCGACGAGATACCCAAGGATTGCTGTGAAAGCGGACACGCAAGCGGGTTCGGGGCGCAAAAAAGCTCCGAAAGAAACGCTTACACCGCGCAAAACGCCGAAAGTCGGAGCAGCTACCTCAAAAACGTGGGCTACGGCAGGCAGGCGTCTGCCGGCGCAGTCAAGACCTTCAGGGTCGGCGCCGCGGTCTCGCACCCGATGTTCGGGGTCGGAGAGGTGCTCAGCGCTCAGCCGATGGGCGGCGACGTCCTGTATGAGATAGAGTTCGAATCTTCAGGCGTTAAGCGGCTTATGGGCAACTTCGCAAAGCTTAAAGAGGTTTAGTTTTTTGAGGGTTTTTAAAAAAAGATTTTCGAGAAAAACCCTTTTGCAAAAGGGTCTTTCTCGAGCTCTTTTCCCAAAATCCTTTAAAATAAATAATATTAAGTGCAAAAACGTTACGTTCAAATTGACTTGACAGAGTGAATTGCAACAAAGAGTAGAACCACGTAGGACATAACAAAATATAGAAAGGAATCGCGGGCGTGTAACACGCCAAATAAAGCCCGCGGTAAACGCAAAACAGACAAAAAGCCTCTTTCCGCGTGGAGCAGAGGTAAACAATAACAGAAAGGAATCGCGAAGTAGAAGTAAACAAGCGCGTTAACCAAGTCTGTAGAACCTTGTAGAACCTCCCAAGCTTCTGTAAGGTCTCGCGGAGAGAAGTTAACGAGTCCGTTGCATCGAAAATCGCGAAATTAAGAAAAAATGGCAGGAATTAAGCCGATAAAGGCATTAAGATTTACCGAAAAGGCGGGAAACATTGCAGACTGTGTCTGCCCGCCGTACGACATCATATCCGAAAGCGAAAGGGAAGCGCTGATCGCGCGTAACGAAAACAACGTCGTGCGCCTTGAGCTCCCCGTCGGCGAGGACAGATACAAGGAGGCAGGCAAGACGCTCAACAGCTGGCTCAACAGCGGCGTGCTTGCGAGAGACGAGCAGGAGGGCATCTACGTCTACCGCGAGGAGTTCAACGTAGGCGGAAAGGACTACTGCCTCACCGGTATGATCTGCCTCGTTCAGCTTTGCGAGTTTTCCGAGCGCATCATTCTCCCGCACGAGGAAACGCTCACCAAGGCTAAGCAGGACCGTCTCAACCTTATGATGGGCACCGGCTGCAACTTCTCGTCCATCTACTCGCTCTATTCCGACGAAAGCGGCGACATTGCAGGCATTCTCGACGAAAAGACCAAGGAATCGCCCATCTGCCGCTTCACCGACGAGGAAGAGGTTACCCACACCCTGTGGAAAATCGAAGACGCAGGTAAGCTCGGTGTGATAATCAACACGCTTGCCGACAAGCAGCTCTTCATCGCTGACGGTCACCACAGATACGAAACCGCGCTCAACTACAAGAAGGCGCTCGAGTCGACCACCGCAGGCGCAGACGCGAGCCACGTAATGATGACGCTCGTCGATATGGACGACAAGGGGTTGGTCGTTTTCCCGACGCACAGACTTATTGTTGACAAGAGCGTGAGCAGGGAAGAGCTTATCGCCAAGTGCGAAAAGGATTTTGAGACGAAAACGCTTCCGCTGTGCGAGCTTAAGGGCGCGCTTGCAGACGGCGAGGACGCTCACACCTACGCGTTTTACGACGGCGGCGACGATTTCGTGCTTCTCACCCTCAAGGAGTCGGCAAAGCGCAACATAGACGGCAGAAGCGACGCATACAGCGATCTCGACGTCAGCATACTCCACTCCTTCGTGCTTGAAAACGCGCTCGGGATCGACAAGGAGAACATGGCGAACCAGATCAACCTCCGCTATACCCGCTCGATGGACGAGGCTATCGAGTCGGTCAAGTCGGGTAAGGCTACCGCGGCGTTCCTTATCAACGCAACCAAGGTCAGCCAGATCAAGGCTGTCGCGCTCGCGGGCGACAAAATGCCCCAGAAGAGCACCTATTTCTACCCCAAGCTCAAAACCGGCTTGGTTATGAACGTCCTTAAGAAGTGAGGCGTGTAACACGCCTTTTAAAAGCCCGCGGTAAAGGTCAAGTCAATCGAAAACCTTCTGCCCGCGTGGAACAGAGGTAAACAATAACAGAAAGGAATTGCGAAGTAGAAGTAAACAAGCGTGTTAACCAAGTCTGTAGAACCTTGTAGAACCTCCCAAGCTTCTGTAGGGTCTCGCGGCGAGAAGTTAACAAGTCCGTTAACCAAGTCTGTAGAACCTTGTAGAACCTCCCAAGCTTCTGTAAGGTCTCGCGGCGAGGGCGAAACAAGCTTGTTGCTTGGTCTATCGCGACTGTAAAAATATGGAGAAGAAGTATAATCCTGCCGATTTTGAGGAACGGCTTTATAACGAATGGGACAGTAAGGGCTACTTCAAGCCCGCCGGAAAAGAGGGAAGCGAGGCGTTTTCTATCGTAATGCCGCCTCCCAACATCACGGGTCAGCTTCACATGGGCCACGCGCTCGACAACACGCTTCAGGACGTGCTGGTAAGATACAAGAGAATGTGCGGCTACGACACGCTCTGGCTCCCCGGCACCGACCACGCATCCATCGCGACCGAGGCAAAGATCGTCGAAGCGATGAGAAAAGAGGGGATCACCAAGGAAGACCTCGGCAGAGAGGGCTTTTTGGAGCGCGCGTGGGAGTGGAACAACACCTACGGCGGCAGGATCTGCGAGCAGCTCAAGAAGCTCGGCTCGTCCTGCGACTGGTCGAAGCGTCGCTTCACGCTTGACGACGGATGCTCCGAGGCAGTCAAGGAGGTTTTCGTCAAGCTTTATAACGAAGGGCTCATCTACCGAGGAAACCGTATGGTCAACTGGTGCACCACCTGTATGACCTCTATTTCCGACGCAGAGGTAGAATACGAGGACCAGAACGGCAGCTTCTACCATCTTCTTTATCCGGTAAAGGAAACCGGCGAGATGCTCGAGCTTGCGACCACCCGTCCCGAAACCATGCTCGGCGATACCGCCGTTGCGATCAACGCCGACGACCCCAGATATGCACATCTTCACGGCTGCCACGTAATGCTGCCGCTTATAAACAAGGAAATTCCGATCGTTTGCGACGAGCACGCCGATATGACAAAGGGTACGGGCGTGGTTAAGATCACCCCCGCTCACGACCCCAACGACTACGAGGTAGGTCAGCGTCACGAGCTTCCGCTTGTACGAGTGTTCACCTACGACGGCAGGATGACGGGCGCTGCAGACAAGGCGGAATACGAGGAAAGCCTGGCACGCGGCACCGCCGCTGTCGGCGAGCCCGAGGTGCTCGACTGCGGCAAATACGCAGGTATGACCACCGTTGAGGCGCGCAAGGCGATTCTCGCAGACCTTCAGGAGCTTGGTCTCTTGAAGTCGGTCGAGCCGCTCACCCACAACGTCGGCACCTGCTACCGTTGCCACCACGTTATCGAGCCGATGGTCTCGAAGCAGTGGTTCGTATCGATGAAGCCGCTTGCTGAGCCGGCTATCGAGGCTGTAAAGAGCGGCGAAGTACGTTTCATCCCCGACAGATTCTCCAAAAACTACCTCCACTGGATGGAAAATATCCGCGACTGGTGCATCTCGCGTCAGCTTTGGTGGGGTCACAGGATCCCCGCATTCTATTGCGACGACTGCGGCGAGCTTGTCGTAACCAAGGAAAACGAGGCGACCTGCCCGAAATGCGGCAAGGCTATGCGTCAGGACCCCGACACGCTCGACACTTGGTTCTCTTCGGCGCTCTGGCCCTTCTCGACGATGGGCTGGCCCGACGAAAACGCCGAGCTGCTCAAGCGCTTCTACCCGACAAATACGCTTGTTACCGGCTACGACATCATCACCTTCTGGGTATCGAGAATGATCTTCTCGGGACTCGCGCACACCGGCAAAAAGCCGTTTACCGACGTGTTTATACACGGTCTCGTGCGTGACGCGCTCGGCAGAAAGATGTCGAAATCGCTCGGCAACGGCATCGACCCGCTCGAGGTCATCAAGACCTACGGTGCAGACGCGCTCAGATTCACGCTTGCGACCGGCAACAGCCCCGGAAACGATATGCGTATCTCCGACGAACGCTTCGAGGCGTCGCGTAACTTCGCGAACAAGATCTGGAACGCCGCAAGATTCGTGCTTATGAACCTCGATACCGACTGCGACACCGACAATATCGACGTTTCGACGCTTGCCGAGGAGGACAAGTGGGTGCTCTCGCTTTACAACCGTGTTGTAGGCGAGGTACGCGACAACATCGACAGGTACGAGCTCGGCATCGCCGTTTCGAAGCTTTACGACTTCATCTGGGACGTATTCTGCGACTGGTACATCGAGCTTGTCAAGCCGAGACTGCAGGAAAAGGGAAGTGCAAGCAACCTCGCGGCACAGAACACCCTCACCTACGTGCTTTCCAACACCTTGAAGCTCCTGCATCCCTTTATGCCCTTCATCACCGAAGAGATCTGGCTTGCGCTCCCCCACAAGGGCGAAAGCATTATGATATCCGACTATCCCACCGTCAAGCCCGAGCTTGACTTCCCCGAATCCGAGCGCAATATGGACGTTATGCTTACCGCTATCCGCGCGATCCGCAACCGCCGCGCCGAAATGAACGTTCCGCCCAAGAGACTGGCAAACGTGATCATCGCGACCGCGGAAAAGGAGCTTTTCGCCGATAAGGAGCCCTTCTTTACCCGTCTTGCGTCGGCTTCCGGCATCACCGTCGTTGACAAGTGCGACGACGAGGGCACAGTCAGGATCGTAACCAACGCCTGCGAGATCTTCCTCCCGCTTGCCGACATTGTCGACACCGAGGCAGAGCGCGAACGCCTTACCAAGGAGCTCGCAAACGCAGAAAACGAGATCAAGCGCGCTCAGGGCAAGCTCAACAACGCCGAATTCGTCAACAAGGCGCCCGAAAAGGTCGTCAACGCCGAAAAGGAAAAGCTTGTCAAGTTCCAAGAGCTCGCCGCAAAGCTCCGCGCCTCCATCGAAAGCCTTTAATAGTATATAATATATGGCAATATACGAGAGACCCCTTTTGCAAAAGGGGTCTCTCGTGCTCTCTCCCCAAAAACCTTTAAAATAAAATATATATATTCAAGTCTGTTAAAGGGGTTCAGAGCAGATGCAGACTGTGCAAACACAGCCCGCCGCTGTAGAAATCTACTGCAAGCGGCTGTGTTTGTGCAGAATGAAATGCTCTGCGCTGCTATGGATCCCTTTGCAGCATCCATATAATTTAACAAAAACGGCTGTGTTTGTGCAGAACGAAATGTTCTGCGCTGCTATGGACCCCTTTGCACCATCCATATAATTCAACAAAAATGGCTGTGTTTGTGCAGAACGAAATGCTCTGCGCTGCTATGGACCCCTTTGCAGCATCCATATAATTTAACAAAAATGGCTTGACACGGCAATATATATGCGTTAAAATCAGTATGAATATATATAATATAAAGGAAGCGAAATTATGCAGAACGGACAGATGACACAGAATATAGTCTTCAGCGCCTTCCCGAAGAAGGTTTTGGAGCAGGCAACCGCGGCAACCAAGCTGCGCACCTCGTCTCAGCTTGCACGCAGGCACGACCTGCGAAGCAAAACCGTGTTGACCTTCAGCGAAACCGCCGACAGCAACGCCGAATGCGCCATTTCGCTCAATAAATCCTCGTCGGGCTGGCAGCTTACCGTCCACATCGCCGACGTTGCCGAATACGTCTGCGAGGGCTCGCCCCTCGATTCCGAGGCGCGCTACCGCAACGCCGCCTTCAGAAACGGCTTCGTTAAATCGGATATGCTTCCCGAAGGCATCACAAACGAGGTCTGTAACCTGCAATCGGGCAAGGACAGGCTTTGTGTGTCCGTTTTATTGGACATTGACACCAAGGGCAACCTTAATGACGTGCTTGTAGAGGAAACCGTGGTCCGCGTTGCCGAAAAATGCGTATATACCGAGCTCGACCAGCTTGGTATGGCGCAGGAGGCATCATCGATACACGTGCTCCGCGAGAAATACCGCCCCTATATGGCGATCCTCACCGAAATGTATGAGCTTGCGGCAATATTCTGCGACCGCCGACGCAAAAACGGCGGGCTTGACTGCAGCGTATATCGCAGAACGTACAACCGTGACGAAAACGGCAGGGTAATCGGATTTTCCTTCGAAACCGAGCCCGACAGCCGCGCGATGGTGCGTGAGATAGGGTATTTTGCCGCCGAAGCTATCGGAAGCTATCTGTATTCCAACAAAATGCCCTGCATTTTCATCGGACAGCAAGGACTCGGCGACGAGGAGCTCGATTATCTCGCAAAGCTTCTCGACGCAGACACCGTCTGCGCGTCCAAGCTCGGCAGGACCGTCGAGCTTGCAGAGCTCGCAAAGGGCTCGAAATATTACGATTTCGTATGCGGCGCCCTGCGCGAAAGACTGCCGAGAGCCGAATTTTCGACACAACCCATCTACAACCTGCATTGTGCGTCCGACAAGGTGGTCTCCTTCGTCCGCCCCGCAACGCGTTACACCGACCTTTTGACCCAGCGCACCTTAAAAACCTGCATTGCCGCCTCGAGCGACCCCAAGAACCTGAACATCAACCGCTACCGTCAGCTTATTCAGGCGGCGGCAGAAAGCGCAAACAGAGCCGAGGAGTTCGTCCACGGCGTAACCATGCGCTTCCGCGATATTGCGGCGCAGGAATATATCGAATCGAGCGAGGACACAATATTCTACGGGTTCCCGTTCAAGCGTGAGCCCGACGGAAGACTGCTCGTAAACCTGCTTTGTGGTGCAAACGGATATGTTCCCGCAGAGCTTGCATCCGATTCGCTCGAATTCGGCAGACTTTCCGCATTTGAAATAACCGACAAGGGGAACGAAGAGGTTCTTTGCAGCCTCAAGCCTACAGAATAATGTTTCACGTGAAACCTTTTTCTGCAAAATAACATTTTGTTTCACGTGAAACAATCCGAACGGAGAATGATATTGAAAAAGAGATTAACCGCACTATTATTGCTGATAATACTGACAATAACCGTCGCAGGCTGTGAAAACGTAGAATATATCACAAAAAGCGAAGCCGGCGAGGAGGAATCCAAGAATATTTACGAGCAGCTCGACGAGGACCTGCCCGACCTCACACCCGGTGAAGACGGCGAGGTGATCGAGCAGTCGTTCGTCATCGCAACCAACAAAGCCTCGGTATTTTACAACGAGGAGGGCGCGGCATCGTCGATTTCGCGTGCTGTCGAGGACAGAACCGTCTTTTTGAAGGACAAATACGGCGCAAACGTCACCGTAAAGGAGGTTTCTTCGAAGGATCTCACGAACGAGCTTAAGACAGCGATCGAATCGGGGATACCCTATTGCGATATGATCTGCGTGTCGGCTAAGGACACGGTAAAGCTTTACACCGCAGGGCTTTTGGGAGATATGAACAAGCTCCCGAGCTTTGATATCGAAAGCGCGTACTTCGATCCGAACAACGCAAAGGCGCTTGCCACAAACTCGACTCTTTATATGCTTGCCGACCCGACGGCACAGGTTTACGAGGAGACCTACGTGATGTTTTTCAATCGCGATCTCGTGAACACAGCCGCAGGAAAGGACCCCGAATCGCTTGTAATGCAAGGAAAATGGACATGGGACGCCTTTAACGAAACGGCTCGCGCGGCGGCACCCAAGGTTTATAACAAATCGGCGTCCGACATTCTCGTAGACACCTTCGGATACGCCTCTTATTATTCAGAGGGGACCTTCCCGCTGGTAATGTGGAACTCCTGCGGGCTCCATCTTGTCGATAACACCTATAAAAATCCCGTTTCGCTTTCGATGACGGTCGATGAGATCACTTCATATGCTTCCAAGCTGAAGAGCAGCTATAACTCGCGCGGACGCTTTCCGCTCGAGGGTGCAGACGCGGCGAAGGCGTTTGAAGAGGGAAGACTCGCGTTTTTCTGTAACAAGCTCGACTATTTCTACGCTTTGCGCGACGGAACGACTCTCGGAAGCAACTACGGAATGCTGCCGATGCCGAAATACGACGAGAATCAAAAGGATTATCATTGTATGGTAGGCAGCGACGCGAGAGTGTTCTCGATCCCGAAAAGCGTCGAAAACGCCGATGAAAGCAGAAAAATGTTCGTTTCCGCGGTAATTCAGGCGACCTGCGCATCGGGCAGAACCACCATAAAGAAGGCGTTTTTGAATCACCACATCGCGACCTACCTTAACAATAACGCCGAAACCGTGATGCTTCAGACCATACTCGACAGCGTGTATTTCGATTTTGCAACCGTTTACGGAAGCAATATCAGCGCGATACGCCGTGCAACGACGACGGCTGTTTCCGACTATATCGAGTTCGGCTCGGGGCTGTCGAATTCCATCGCGAGCGCAAAGCCCAATTTCGAGAAATATTGCTCGGATAATTTCTCTTAAATCGCTTCAAAATATTGGAAAAGCTATTGATTTAAGGCGGTATTTGGTATATAATAGCCTTGATTGGGAAGAAATTCCCGTTGAATAACGAAAACAAAAAAATAATACAAAATGAGGAGAAATTCCAAATGAACGCAAAAAAGTCCGTTGAAGATCTCAGAGTAGCCGGCAAGCGCGTGCTTGTACGTTGCGATTTTAACGTTCCCCTTAAGAACGGCGTCATCACCGACGAAAACCGTATCGTTGCAGCGCTCCCCACCATCGAATACCTTCTTGACCAGGGCGCGAAGGTCATCCTTTGCTCGCACCTCGGCAAGCCCAAGGGCGAACCCAAGCCCGAATTTTCTCTCGCTCCCGTAGCGGTACGTCTCGCTGAAAAGCTTGAAAGAGACGTTGTTTTCGCGGCTGACGACTGCGTAGTAGGCGAAAACGCTAAAAAGGCTGTTGCCGCAATGGAAGACGGCGACGTAGTTCTTCTTCAGAACACCCGTTACCGCGCAGAAGAGACCAAGAACGGCGAAGCTTTCTCGAAGGAGCTCGCTTCCCTCTGCGATATTTTCGTAAACGACGCGTTCGGCGCGGCTCACAGAGCTCACTGCTCTACCGTCGGCGTTGCTTCCTACGTTGAGGAATCTGCAAACGGCTTCCTCATGGCTAAGGAAATCAAGTTCCTCGGCGACGCTGTTAACAACCCCGTTCGTCCCTTCGTTACCATCCTCGGCGGCGCTAAGGTTGCAGACAAACTCGCAGTTATCGAAAACCTCATCACCAAGGCTGACTGCCTCATCATCGGCGGCGGTATGGCTTACACCTTCCTCAAGGCTCAGGGTAAGGAAGTCGGCACCTCGCTCGTAGACAACGAAAAGCTTGACTACTGCAAGGAAATGCTCGAGCGTGCAAAGGCTAACGGCGTTGAGCTTCTTCTCCCCGTTGACTGCACCATCACCAAGGAATTCCCCAACCCCATCGACGCAGTTGTCGAAACCCAGACCGTTTCGGTTGACGAGATCCCCTGCGATATGGAATCCCTCGATATCGGTCCCAAGACCCGCGAGCTTTATGCAAGCAAGGTAAAGAAGGCAAAGACTGTTGTTTGGAACGGTCCTATGGGCGTATTTGAAAACCCCATCTTCGCTGAAGGTACCATCGCAGTTGCTAAGGCACTTGCTGAAACCGACGCTACCACCATCATCGGCGGCGGCGACTCTGCAGCGGCTGTTAACATTCTCGGCTTCGGCGACAAGATGAGCCACATCTCCACCGGCGGCGGCGCTTCGCTCGAATACCTCGAGGGCAAGGAGCTTCCCGGCATCGCGGCAATGACCGATAAGTAATATTATCGACACGAAATTACCAAGGGGCGCTTTTAAAAAAGCTCCCCTTGACCCCGCAAAATTTTTATATTTTATATATTTATTACAAAAGGATTAATAAATTATGAACAAGGAATTCAGAAAAGCTATAATCGCAGGCAACTGGAAGATGAACAAGACTCCTGCAGAAGCTGTTGAGCTTATCAACGCTATCAAGGCAGAGCTTAACGGCAAGGACACCTCGGGCTGCGGCATCATCGCATGCGTACCCTACGTTGACATTGACGCGGCTGTCAAGGCTGCTGCAGGCTCGCCTATCGAAATCGGCGCAGAAAACTGCCACTGGGAAAAGTCCGGCGCATACACCGGCGAAATCTCGGCTGATATGCTCGTCGCTTGCGGCGTTAAGTACGTAATCATCGGCCACAGCGAGCGCAGACAGTACTTCGGCGAAACCGACGTTACCGTTAACAAGCGCGTGCTTGCTGCTCTTGAGGCTGGTCTTAAGGTCATCCTCTGCGTTGGCGAGCTTCTTGAAGAGCGCGAGCAGGGCATCACCGGCGAAATCGTTTCTATGCAGACCAAGATCGCTCTTATGGGCGTAACCGCTGAGCAGATGAAGAACATCATCATCGCTTACGAGCCTGTTTGGGCTATCGGCACCGGCAAGACCGCTACCTCCGATCAGGCTGACGAGGTTTGCGGCATCATCCGTAACGTTGTTGCTTCTCTCTACTGCGACTGCGTAGCTAAGGCTACCACCATCCAGTACGGCGGTTCTATGAACGCTAAGAACTGCGACGAGCTCCTTTCCAAGGAAAACGTTGACGGCGGTCTCATCGGCGGCGCTTCTCTCAAGGCTCCCGACTTCGCTACCATCATCAACGCAGCTCTTTAAGTAGAGATAATTAATATTTGATTATTTACGAGAGGAACCCTTTTAAAAAAGGGTTCCTCTCGCGCTCTCTTCCTAAAATTTTTCAAAAATATAAACATTAAAAATATGCACCTAAGCTTCGCGAGCTGTAAATAATGAGCTATCGAAATCAAGCATAAAACAGCCCATTTGTGGCAACTATCGTCGCGTTGTCATCTTGAAACCGAATCATTTCTATAAGCGAGACGGATTTCAAGGCGCAAAACGCATATTCCAAAAACGAACGGCTATGGCTAAACAGCTCGTGCATTCTGCAAAACGGAACGGGGGTGCCGTCCTCAAAAACAACCACGTTTCCGGTTCTGCTGCGCTCCGCGAACCCAACAAGCATCATATATATCAACACGATGCGCGTCCAATTGTTAAACCTTTTAAGACCTTCCACGCGCTTGTCCATTAAAAATTGCTTTTTGAGCTTTAACTGTGCATTGATGTTGAAATCCATTTCCTCGCTCCCTTCGATAAAAGTGTATCACACCGATCGTCGCTTTTCATCCCGTCTTTCTCCAACGAAAATCCCACGAAAATCCCATTATTTTCTCAGAAAACTTTTGCAAAAGTTTTCCGAACCTTTCAAAATCCTTTAAAATATATAAAAAAAGTGCCCTAAAGTCAGGTCAAACTAACTTCGGAGCACTTTTAATTATTTCTTTAAAAGTTTTTGGAAAAAGAGCACGAGAGAAAACACCATGGGGTCCCCGAAAATGCTTGCATTTTTGGGGTGCATTAGAAAGGTTTTCTCTCGTAAATAAACAGAATTTAAACCAATTACTTCTTCTCGGGAGAGATGATGATCTTTCTGTCAGCGCCCTCGCCGATGGAGCGGGTGGTTACGCCCTGAATGTTCTGGCACTCGGAGTGGATGATGCGGCGCTCGTAAGCGTTCATAGGCTCAAGCGCGAAGCTTCTCTTATACTTAAGCACCTTTTCGCTCATACGTCTTGCAACGCCTCTGAGAGTCTCGGCACGCTTTTCGCGATAGCCCTGAACGTCCACCGTGACGCGGTAGAAGCCGCTCTTTTCGATGTTTGCGGCAAGGGTAGCAAGATACTGGAGCGAGTCGAGAACGTCGCCTCTTCTGCCGATAAGGAGCCCCAGCGAGCCGCCGTTGATGGCGATGCAGACGCCCTCTTCGTCCTTGGAGGTGATTTCAACGTTCGCCTCAAGGCCCATATTCTTAAGAAGATTTTCGATAAATTCGTATGCGCGGAGTGCGGGAGTCATCTTAAGCGAAACGCTTACCTTAGCGTCGCAGGCGCCGATACCGAGGATACCCTTCTTAGGCTCCTCAAGCACCTCGTAGCTGACCTCCTCGGGAGTGACGCCGAGCTCCTCACAAGCCGCGTTCACTGCCAATTCAACCGTTTTTGCGGTTGTAACGGTTTGCTTCAACATATTTATATGCCTTTCAATATTTTAATTGCGTCTGCCTTATTCTTCGCTTTCGTCCTCTTCATCGGCGGTAAGCATCTGAATGTGGCGGGGGGTACGCTGTGTCGGATCGACGGGCTTTGACTTCTTCGCGCCCTCGGGTGCGTCGACGATCATTCCGTCGTAGCTGTCATCGTCCTCATCGACCTCGATGGTGATGACCTTCTTCTTTTTGACCTTGCTCTTGAGCTCACGTCTTGCCTCGGCGATCTGCTCCTCGGTTACCTGAGGAATCGGCATTGCCTTAGCGAAAACAAACGTCTGAACGATGGAGATAAGCGTTCTCCAGATCCAGTAAACACCAACTGCCGCAGTCATTCTCGCCGAAATGAAGGCGGAAAGAAGGGGCATACCGACCTCCATAAACAAGCCGCCGCCGATGGGGTTACCGTTCGCGTCGGTCTGGTTAGCAGAGCCCGAGAAGCGCTTGGTGAGCTTGGTCTGCAGGAAGGAGGTAAGGAATACGAGCACGGGGATAAGCATCAACCAGATATTGTCGCTGAAATTGGGGTTGTTGATGAGGTTGAGCGGACCAACGTAGTAATTGGGGATGTCGTCGCGGTAAGCGTCAAGGGTTTCGACAAGCGTGGTGTCGAAATCAGCATTCAGCTTGCCCTCGCTCTTGAGCTTTTCAACGTTTTCCTTTTCATCGTTGATGAATCTGACAAGCGCGCTTTCGGCGGTGGACTTCTTCATCGACTGAATGGTGGAATCGTTGGGGACGTACACGTTAACGGTCGAGCCGTTGATATCCTTTGTGGTCTTGTTGTCCTTATCAATACCGATCTCGGTCTGATAGGTGTCAAGCATGGTCAGATAAGCGTTATATTCTTCAACGCTTGCGAAAGCGTCCTTGTTCAACGCTTCCTTCTGGTTCTGATAATAAACGACAGCCTGATTGTAGTATTCGGTGTTGAACTTACTTTCGGTATCGGTCAATCTGACACCGTAGGTAATAGGCTGACGCACGATGTTGAATACTACTATAACGATGGGAAGCATAATGAGCAGGGGGAGACAGCCGCCGAACTGGTTATAGCCGGTCTGCTGATACATTTCCTGTATCTCCATGCTCATCTTCTGCTGGGTCACACGGTCGTTTCTACCCTTGTACTTCTCGCGGATCGCCATTTCCTTGGGTCTGACCTCAGCCATTTTGATCTGCGATTTCTGCTGCTTGATCGCAAGGGGAAGAAGAAGTATCTGTACTACAAGAGCAAAGAAGAAAAGAGCAAGAATATAATGATTTCCCGCCAGGTACAGACAACCCTTCATCAGATACGAAAAAGGACCGTTCAGAAAATTAAACATTTACACTACTCCTTAAAGACAAACTCCGTCGGGCCCGTGTCGGGGGCAGAGCAACGGATTCCTGCTTTTGCATTATTTCTCCCGATAAGTAATCATTTTTCAGCCGCGCCTACGCTTAAAAAGGCTAAACTCCTCGGGCACCGGATCGTGTCCGCAGTGCTTGTTAAAGGGGTTGCACCTTAAAATTCTGTATAACGCAAGCAAAAGCCCTTTGAATGCGCCGTGTCTTTGAAACGCCTCTATAGCGTATGCCGAGCAGCTCGGCGAAAAACGGCAGCAACGGGGCTTATATGGAGAAATATGCTTTTGATAAAACCGTACCAGGCCGATAAATAACCGCCTCATAAAAGTGCCGCCTTTGACAATAAAGCCTCGAGCTCACTCGTTACCACGGAAACGTGTGCATCCACGCAAGGCTGACGCGCGACAATGACGATAATATGACCTTCTTTTACAAACGGATGGAATACGCGGTAGGCTTCACGGATGATACGCTTGGTTCTGTTCCGCTTGACCGCGTTTCCGCGACTCTTGGATACGGTGATCCCTAATTTTTTAGTATCCCGCTCGCGCATATTTTTCAATACGTACAATGCGACATACTTGCCGGAAAAGCACCTGCCCTTTCGGTATGCACGCGAGAACAGGTGATTTTCCTTTAAAGTCATTATCCTTTTTGTTTTTTCCATTTCAAAAAACTCAATCGGATATTTTCGTTAAAAACGATTAATAGGTGAGTCTTGCTCTACCCTTAGCGCGTCTTCTCTTGAGAACCTTTCTGCCGTTAGCGGTAGCCATTCTCTTTCTGAAGCCGTGCTCCATCTTTCTGTGTCTCTTCTTGGGCTGATATGTTCTGAGCATTGGTTTTGCACCTCCAATTATTATTCAAAAAACAGTTAACTGATGACTATTCTGCAGCCGTGGTCCGCAGAGCATAGCAACATATTATATACCGAAAATTCCCTGTTTGTCAAGTGTTTTCGCGCATTTTTTAAGCAATGCTTGCGTAAAGAGCGATGCTCGAAATACAGAAAAATGCACTCAGCGTTATTGTGAAAATTCGGATAAAACCAAACATTTTGTTGTTTTTGTCGATTCGGTCGTTCAAATACCCAATATATAGCGCACCAAAAACAACGGTCAGCGCGATATAACGAAAGTCCATCGTGCAAAAATGCGGGAATTCAAAGCAGAATTTAATATAAGAAATCAATAAAACAAGCGAGCAAATTGCCGTCGAAATAAGCAAATTGAGCTTGCTTTTTTCTCTTTTTGCCGCAAAAACGATCGAATAAGCAAAGGATATGATAGAAAAAACGGCGAGGACGACACCGGTATAAAATAAAATTGTTGCAAATATTTCGCTGAAGCCGTTGCCGAGCCCTATGTAGTATTCCCCGAATACCGAGCTTTTAAGTGCGCCGAGCGGAATATTGTATTCGTAATGATCGAATACCCCCTCCATGCTCTTTACAGCTCTTGCGGGATAGACACCGTTTTCAAAAAGCGAGGTGAAATCGAAAAGCCGCTCGCGTATGCTGTGAAAGCCGATATATTGCGTGCTGTTTTCGGGAAGCATCGGCACGTAGGTCATCGGAATACCGAATCTTATAAGGTTTCTTACCTGCCACCAAAGCGAAATCGGTGCACAGATGACGCCGAAAACGATGAATTGAAGAAAAATATTCAGCTTTTTCTTATGCCTTTTCCCAAAAAGCACGATTGCAAAAAGAAATGCAATACCGACAGATATCAAGCCGCCCGAAAGCTTTACACCCATCGCAAAACCTATCGAAAGCGCAAGGGGGATGATCTTTGTAAATCTCGGATCCTTGTACCAATCGATGGCGAGCGTGAGCGAAAGCAGAGAAAGCATCAGCGACAAAACGTCGTTGTTCACGCTTGCCGAAAGCAGAATAAAGGTCGGGTGAAAGGCAACGACGGCGAAGGAAGCACAAAGCGGAAGCCCTTTAATTTCAAGCTGTCTGAAGAGCTTCAATGCAAGCAGTGAAATAAAGCTCGAGCAGAGCATCGAGATAAACTGAATATTTTCAAGCGCGACCGTGTGCGGGATATGAAAAAGAGTCTGAAGCCTTAAAAACGAAGCGCAAATAAAATGCCAGACCGGCGGCTGATAGTACTGCCACGACTCAAGTGTGCCGACGGCAGGCAGCTCTTCACCGTTAAAAAGCGTCATTATGTAGTCGTAATGCCCGTTGTCACCGAAAACGTCGTGCTGACGTACGAAAAACGGCGTGGTCTGCACGTAGCAGAGCCTGAAGGCAAGCGAAATTACAAACAGCAGCGAAAGCAGCGTTTTTTCGTCAAGCGTGCGCTCACGCGATACAAAAACGACGTAAAGAAGGCATACGCAGGAGGTGGATATAAAAATGATCCGCGAAATATTGAAGGCGCCGCCCTGCTTCGGGAAAATTATATTCAGAATACAGAAAATTACGCAAATTATCAGCGTGGAAAGGTATTTGCGCTTCAAGAGCCCGCTCATCCCGAAAACCTCCTTTTTAAAGTATTCTACCGCAAATTATAATGCAAGTTACCGGATATGTCAATAACCCTGCATATAATAAGGAATATATTATATATAATATACGTTAAAATATATGTAAAAGGACTTTACAATTTGGAAATGATGTGATATAATCAAATATGTATATTTATGTGTAAAACCCGACACGCGAAAAATCAAACGCGGAGTATAAAAATGACAGATAACGAATTAAAGCAAATAAAGCTTTTTGCTCTTGAGGAGCTTGAAAAGCTGTATTCCTCGGCAACGGTGAGCCTTTGGTTCAAGCCGATGCGGGTCGTGGCAGTCGACGTAAGCTGCATCACGGTCTCGCTTCCCGAAAACCGCAAGGCGTTTGTCGAATCCTCTTACTACAACGTGCTTCAGGAGGTATATTCGAGAGTCATCGGCTGTGATATCGAGCTTAGGCTGATCACCGACGAGGAGGAGGCGGAAATGAGCCGCGAGTTCACCGAAGTGGTCGACTCGGCTTACAAGATGCGCTTCAACCCCGAATACACCTTTGAAAACTTCGTCGTCGGCAAGTCGAACCAGCTTGCACAGTCGGCATCGCTCGCGGTAGCAAATCATCCGGCGGAGCTTAACAACCCGCTCTTCCTTTACGGACCGTCGGGACTCGGCAAGACCCACCTTTTGTTCTCGATAGTAAATGAAATAAGAAAAAATCACCCCAATTTCAACATACTCTACGTCACGGGCGAGGAATTCACGAACGAGCTTATCGAATCGCTTTCTTTAAAGAAGCCGATGGCGTTCCGCGAAAAGTACAGAAACGTAGACGTTCTGCTTGTCGACGACATACAGTTCATCGCGGGCAAGATGTCGGTGCAGGAGGAGTTCTTCCACACCTTCGACACGCTCTTTAAGATGAACAAGCAGATAATTCTCGCATCCGACTGCGCGCCCAAGGACATAAACAACCTTGAGGACCGACTCAAGAGCCGATTCGTCATGGGCTTGGTCGCAGACATTCAGCCGCCCGATTTAGAGCTTCGCGTCGCGATATTCAAGCGCAAGGCGATCGATTTCAACTACGATATGGATCTTGACGTGCTTTATTACCTCGCCAAAAACATCACGACGAACATCCGTCAGATCGAGGGCGCGTTGAAGAAGCTCAAGGCACACACGCTGATAACCGGCGAAAACTGCGACGTTTACGTGGCTAAAAAGGTATTGAACGAGTTTTTCGCTAACGAAAACAGCAAGGAATCGGTTATTGAACGGGTATTCAGCTTCGCTGAAAAGCGATACGGCGTCAAGCGCGAGGAGATCGTCGGGCACAGAAGAAGCTCGGACATCATCTCGGCAAGGCACTACGCTATCTACCTTATCCGACACACGACGAATCTTTCCCAGACCTCGATTGCGAAGCTATTCAACAAAAAGGACCACACGACCGTTATCAACTCGATAAGCTTTATCGAAAAGAAGATGGACAACGAGCCTGCCTTTGCACGCGAGATCGAATCTGCGATAGCCGAGCTCCGATCGTAAATTACACGCTTTCAGCCGAAAAACAAAAGGGTACCACCCTTTTTGCAAAAAGAAAAGAAACTATTTATAATAGTATTTATTAGTATTATTAGTAATAGTAGTCTCGGTGGATTGGTGGAAAGAGCCGCCGCGCTGTGTGCCGCAAGCAAATTTCGACCTTTAACGCGTGGACAAACTGTGCACACGCCTGTGGACAACTCCGATTTGTGAGTGGATTCGGTTATGGAGTACGATTTTTGGAGTACGGTTTTTGGGAAACTTTTGCAAAAGTTTCCCAAACCCTTCAAAATCCTTTAAAATAAAAAAATTAAGTTTAAAAACGTTACGTTGAAATTGACTTGACAGAGTGAATTGCAACAAATAATAGAACCGTGTAGACGGTAAAAAAATTGTGAAAGGAATCGCGGAGAGACCTCGACAAATTTGTTGTATGGACCATCGCGACTGTAAGAAAAAATGAAGTTTGTGGCTGATAAGAAGACGTTGTTGTCGTTAATTATGCCGGCGGCGTCGGCGGCGTCGAATAAGACGACTCTGCCCGCGCTTGAGGGGTTGCTGTTCAGGCTCGAGGGGGATAACCTGACGGTTTGCGGCTATGACCTTGAAAAGGGCGTAAGGACCTCGGGCACGGTAGTACCGATGCAGGAGGGCGCGGTCATCATCAACGCGCAGAAGATCACGTCGATCATAAGAAATTTCCCCGACTGTGATATCTGCATCGAATCCGACGACAGAAATATGGTTCGTATCAGCGGCGGCATGAGTGATTTCACCATCCACGGAGTCACGGCTGAGGTCTATCCCGCGCTGCCCTCGCTCGGCGGTGATAACGCGTTCAATATTTCGCGCTCGCTGATGAAGGATATAATTAACAGTACGGTTTTTGCAGTCGCACAGAGCGAGGCGAGACCGATTCTGACAGGCGAGCTGTTTATGATCGAAAACAGGACGCTTACCGTTGTTGCACTCGATAACTTCAGACTCGCGATGCGTGAGGAAAAGCATTGTGTGTTTGATAACGATAACAGATTCTCGTTCGTCGTGCCCGGCAAGGCGCTTTCCGACCTTGCAAAGCTGCTTGACGACAGCGACGAGTTCCTGAGGGTCGAGTTTACCGCGAAGTATATTATTTTCAAGCTCGGCGATATCGTGTTCTTCTCGAGATTGCTCGAGGGCGAGTATCTTGATTACAGACGCGCGCTTCCGCAGTCGAACAGGATCTTTGCAACGATAAACAGAAGCGAGTTTATCGAATCGGCAGAGCGTGCGAGCCTGCTTGTCGATGAAAAATTGAGGACCCCGCTCCGCTGTAAGTTTGAGGATAACAGCCTCAATATTTCCTGCAGCACGCAGTACGGAAGCGTAAACGACAATTTGAAGATCAAAAAGGACGGCGACGACATCGAGATAGGGTTCAATAATAAGTATCTTCTCGACGCGCTCAGAGCCTGCAGAGACGAAAAGATTATTGCATCGCTTTCGACCCCGCTGATGAGTATGATGATCGAGCCCGCCGAAAAGAGCGAGGACAGCAATTATATTTATCTCGTGTTGCCTTGTAAGCTTAAGGATTAAATAATGCGAATAGAGCATTTGTCACTTCGGTCGTTTCGCAACGCGAGCGAAAGCGAAATAAGCTTTTTGCCGGGAGTGAACGTTATTTGCGGTGCCAACGCCGCGGGAAAAACGAATATTTTAGAGGCGATATTTTATTTCGCCGCAGGCAAAAGCTTCAGAAACTGCAAGGATAGGGAGCTTATCTCGTTTGGGTGTGATAAGGGCAGCATCGCGATGCGCTTTGCCACCGAAAACGACGTGTATAAGATGTCCGCACAGCTTTCAAAGAGCGGCAGACGTGTGATAAGGCTCGGCGAAAGCGCACCCCTGAGGATGACCGAGTATATAGGCAGGTTCCGCGCCGTGATATTCACGCCCGACCATCTTAATCTGGTCAAGGGCGCGCCCGAAAACAGGCGCAGGTTTTTGGATCTTGCCATTTGTCAGTCGTTTCCGCGGTATGCAAAGACGCTTTCCGAGTATAACCGCGTTCTTGCGCAGAAAAACGCGCTGCTCAAGCGCGGAAGCGTCAACGACGATCTGCTTTTCGTCTATAACGAGCGGCTTGCGACGCTTGCCGCGGTGATCACGGTCAACCGCCGTAAGTACGTGCAGAAGCTCGAGGAGGAGGCAAAAACGTTCCTGCTCGATATGAGCGACGGAAAGGAAAGCCTGACGCTCAGCTACCAGTCTCAGGGCGACGGAAGCACGCAGGAAGAGATAAAGGAAAGCTATTTAAAGCTGTTTAACGAAAAATCGGAATACGAAAAGGAACGGTTTTTGAGCCTTTACGGCGCACATAAGGACGACTTTTCGGTTTGTATAAATAAAAAAAGCGCGCGTATGTATGCGTCGCAGGGACAGCAGAGAAGCATCGTGCTTTCGCTGAAGCTTGCCGAGGGTGAGCTTTCGTATAAGCTGACGGGCGAGTACCCCGTGTTTTTGCTTGACGACATACTTTCCGAGCTTGACAGCGACAGAAAGGAGTATATTCTGTCGCGCATCACCGACCGACAGGTGATAATAACCGGCTGTGAAAGCGAGATTTTCGAAAACGAGGGCAAGATTCTCGTTTGCGAGGGAAGGATCACGCAGTAGATGAGATATTTACAGCTCGAAAAGGGCGAAAGCATCGATAAAACGACGGTGATCGGGATATTCGATATCGAAACGGCGAGTATGTCGCAGGCGACGAAGGAGCTTTTCCGCCGCAAGGAGGAGGAGCACGGCGTCGTCAGCGTCAGCAACGACCTGCCGAAAAGCTTTGTGCTGACCGAAAACGAGTATAACGACAGCGTTTATATCACCGGTCTTTCGACCGAAAGCATAAAAAAACGGTTGGATAACAGCATAAGATCTCACTCCGTATGGAATCGAGGTCAGTAAACTATAGAAAGGTCTCGCATAGTCGAAGTAAACAAACGTGTTAACCAAGTCTGTAGAACCTTGTAGAGGCTTTCAAGCTTCTGTAGGGTCTCGCGGGGAGAAGTTAACAAGTTCGTTGCTTGGATTATCGTGAAATTAAAAAAAGAAAGGAATCGCGAGGAGACGTAAACAAGTCCGTTGCATCGACTACCGCGAATTTTAAAAGGCACTTTTAGTGCCTCGCGGAGTAGGAGTAAACAAACGCGTTAACCAAGTCTGTAGAACCTTGTAGAGGCTTTCAAGCTTCTGTAGGGTCTCGCGGAGAGAAGTTAACGAGTCCGTTGCTTGGACCATCGCGAAATCAAAAAAATGGATGAAGTAAGAAACGACGTGTTAAGTCCTGTTGAAGAAAACTACGGCGATAGCCAGATACAGGTGCTTGAGGGACTCGAGGCGGTAAGAAAGCGCCCGGGTATGTATATCGGTACCACCTCGGTAAAGGGCTTGCACCACCTCATAAGTGAAATTGTCGATAACTCCATTGACGAGGCGCTTGCGGGCTACTGTAAGAATATCTGTGTCACGCTTCACGCCGACGGCAGCTGCGAGGTTACCGACGACGGACGCGGCGTGCCTCCCGGCATACATCCGACGGTCGGAAAGCCGACGCTCGAGGTCATTTATACCATCCTCCACGCGGGCGGTAAGTTCGGCGGCGGCGGTTATAAGATCGCAGGCGGTCTTCACGGCGTCGGTGCTTCGGTAGTTAACGCACTTTCCAAGCGTGTCGAGGTAAGAAACCACCGCGACGGCAAGGGCTATTATATCGCGTTTGAAAGAGGCGCTGTTGTAGATCCCTTCCGCGAAACCGGCGAAACCGAGCTTCACGGTCTCCACGTACGCTTCTGGCCCGACGAGACTATTTTCGAAACCGTCGAGTTCGACTACGAAACCGTCAAGAACAGACTTCGCGAGCAGTCCTTCCTCAACGCGGGCGTGTCGATAACCATCAAAGACGCGCGCACGGTTGAAGCGGTCGAGGAAACCTTCTGCTACGAGGGCGGTATCCGCTCCTTCGTCGAGTTTTTGAACCAGAAGAAGGGCGCAGACCCGATCCACCCCGTAATCTACGTTTCGGGCGAAAAGGACAGCTCTGTCGCAGAAATCGCGCTTCAGTATAACGAAACGATCACCGATTCGATACTGTCGTTTGCGAACAATATGCATACCGTCGACGGCGGTACGCACGAAACCGGCTTCAAGGTCGGGCTTACCAAGGCGTTAAACGACTACGGCAAGAAATACAACCTCTTCAAGGACAGCGAAAAGCTCACCGGCGACGACGTGCGCGAGGGACTTTCGGCGGTCATCTCGGTCAAGCTCGAGGACGCACAGTTCGAAAGCCAGACAAAGGCGAAGCTCGGTAACAGCGAAATAAGAACGCTTGTAGAGGGAATAGTAAACGAAAAGCTTTCGGTGTTCTTCGAGGAAAACCCCGAAATCGCAAGGATAATCATAGAAAAATCGGTGCTTGCCGCAAGGGCAAGAGAGGCGGCAAAGAAGGCGCGCGAGCTTACCAGACGTAAGGGTCTGCTCGAATCAAGCTCGCTCCCCTCAAAGCTTGCCGACTGCAACGAGCGCAGAATGGAATACACCGAGCTCTATCTTGTAGAGGGTGACTCGGCAGGCGGTACGGCAAAGGACTGCCGTGACAGCCGATTCCAGGCAATACTTCCGCTCCGCGGTAAGATCCTCAACGTTGAAAAGAACCGTATCGACAGGATCTATTCCTCGGTGCAGATAATCCCGATAATCCTCGCGCTCGGCACGGGTATCGGAAGCGAGTTCGACATAACCAAGCTCCGCTACGGTAAGATAATTCTTATGGCGGATGCCGACGTCGACGGCTCGCATATCAAGACCCTGCTTTTGACCTTCTTCTTCCGTCATATGCGCCCGCTTATCGAGGCAGGTCACGTGTATTCGGCGACCCCGCCCCTTTACAAGGTGTATCGCGGTAAACAGCAGAGATACGCGTTCTCGGATGAGGAAAGGGATATGTATATCGAGGAGCTTGGCGGTAACGCGCAGGCTGAAAGATATAAGGGTCTCGGTGAAATGGACCCCGACCAGCTCTGGGACACCACTATGGACCCCGAAAGACGTATTTTGAAGCGTATCACTATCGAGGACGCGCTTGAGGCGGATGCACTCTTCTCGGTGCTTATGGGCGACAAGGTCGAACCCCGCCGCGAGTTCATCGAAGCCAACGCTAAGTACGCAAATTTGGATACGTAAGGAAGTTTTAAACGGATTGGGGAAGCTTTTGCAAAAGCTCCCCCAAACCCCCGCAAAATCCTTTAAAATAAAAAAATATAAAGTGCAAAAACGTTAGGTTCTACTCTTCGTAACGGGGAAAAAGAACTTATAAAGTGAATTGTAACAAATAATAGAACCTCATAGACGGTAACAAATTTCAGAAAGGTATCGCGGGGGCGTGACGCCCCAAGCAGTTCCCGCGGTAAGACTTAACAAAAAACAAAAACCTCACTCCGCGTGGGTCGAGGTTAACAAACTAAAGAAAGGTATCGCATAGTCGAAGTAAACAAGCGCGTTAACCAAGTCTGTAGAACCTTGTAGAACCTCCCAAGCTTCTGTAAGGTCTCGCGGAGAGAAGTTAACGAGTCCGTTGCATCGAAAATCGCGACTTTAAGAAAAAAGTTTTTTTCGGGGACATGTGCCTCGAAAAAAACACCTATGATGTCCGCAACCTTGGACAAGGCGCAAAGCGCCGCGCACAAGGTTGATGCGAATGCACGGACATCCAAAAAAATACCGATGAAAAACAAAGTTTTTCATCGAGAGCGGAGCGTCAAAGAAATGGCACACGAGTACGATTATAGTAACCATGAGGAACAGGTTATTCATAATATCGGAATAGAAAACGAAATAAAGAGCTGCTATATCGACTATGCCATGTCGGTTATAGTCGGCAGAGCGCTGCCCGACGTAAGAGACGGTATGAAGCCGGTACACAGACGTATCCTTTACGCTATGTACGAGGATAGGCTGACCTATGATAAGCCCTTCCGTAAGTCGGCAACGACGGTCGGTAACGTGCTCGGTAGATACCACCCGCACGGCGACGCGTCGGTCTACGATGCGATGGTGCGTCTCGGTCAGGACTTCTCGCTGAGATACTGCCTTATCGATAAGCACGGTAACTTCGGTAATATCGACGGTGACCCCCCTGCGGCATACCGTTATACCGAGGCGAGAATGTCGAAGATCGCCGACGAAATGATGGCGGATATCGAAAAGGACGTCGTCGATTTCATCCCGAACTTCGATAATATGCGTAAGGAGCCGGTCGTGCTCCCCTCGCGCTTCCCCAATTTGCTTGTAAACGGCAGTGTGGGTATTGCGGTAGGTATGGCGACGAATATCCCGACACATAACCTGCGTGAGGTTATCGAGGCGACCGAATACCTCATCGATAACCCCGATTGCTCGATAGTCGAGCTTATGCAGTACGTCAAGGGCCCCGATTTCCCGACCTACGGCACGATCTACGGCACAAGCGGCATTTACGAGGCGTATATGACGGGCAGGGGCAAGATCCGTGTCCGCGCAAAGGCGCATTTCGAGGAAAAGCACGGCAGGACAAGCATCGTCGTCACCGAGCTGCCCTACCAGGTCAACCGCTCGATGCTGCTCGAAAGCATGGTCGACCTTGTCAAGACCAAGCGCGTCGAGGGTATTGCCGATATCCGAAACGAATCGGGTAAGGCGGGTATGCGCATCGTCATCGATATAAAGAAGGACGCAAACGCGCAGATCGTACTCAATCTTCTGTATAAATATACACAGCTTCAGGACACCTGCGCTGTGAATATGGTCGCGCTCGTAAACGGCGTGCCCAAGCTCTTGAACCTCAAGGAGGTGCTCACGCACTACCTCGTTCACCGTAAGGACGTTGTAACGAGAAGGGTGAGATACGACCTCGCGAAGGCAGAGCACGAGGCGCATATTTACGAGGGCTATAAGATCGCGATCGATAATATTGACGAGGTCATCTCGATAATCCGCGCAAGCGCAAGCATCGCCGACGCAAAGGCGAACCTGATGGAGAGGTTCGGTCTGTCCGAGCCGCAGGCACAGGCGATCGTCGATATGACGCTCGGTAAGCTTTCGGGCATGGAGCGTCAGAAGATCGAAGACAGATTGGCTGCTCTTTACGAGCTTATCAAGGAGCTGAAGGAGATCCTTGCAGACGAGGGCAAGCTTGTTGCCATCATCAAGGAGGACCTCGAGTTCATCAAGAATAAATACGGAGACGAAAGAAGAACCGACATTGTCGAGGCTGAAAACGATATCCTCATCGAGGACCTTATCGAGCGCGAGACCTGCGTAATCACCGCGACCCGCGCGGGCTACGTAAAGCGCCTGCCCAGCGATACCTATCAGGCACAGCGCCGCGGCGGTAAGGGCATCACCGCGATGGGCACGAGGGAGGAGGACTTTGTCGAGGACGTTATCATCTCGCACAGCCACGACTTCCTGCTTATGTTCTCGAACACAGGTAAGGTGTATATTAAGAAGTGCTACGAGATCCCCGAAAGCGCAAGAACCGCGAAGGGCACCAACCTCGTAAACCTTCTGTCGCTCGATAACGACGAAAAGATCACCGCGATAGTCCCCGTGACCGAGTTCAACGAGGACACTAACCTCGTGCTGGTAACGAGATTCGGCGTAATCAAGCGTATCAACCTTATGGCGTACAAGACAAAGCGCCAGAACGGTCTTTACGCGATCAACCTCGACGAGGGCGATCAGCTTCTGTACGTGCTCCGCTCGACCGGCAACGACGATATCATCGTAGCGACGAGCCGCGGCGTATCGATAAGATTCTCCGAGGACGACGTCCGCGAAATGGGCAGACACGCACGCGGTGTGCGCGCCGTTATGCTTGAAGAGGGCGACTACGTCGTCGGCGCGGCTATCATCCCCGACGGAAACGACGATAACGAGCTTTATATTCTCACCATCACCGAAAACGGCTTCGGTAAGCGAAGCGTTACCGGCGAATACAAGTGCCAGCGCCGCGGCGGTAAGGGTCTTATCTGCCACGGTATCAGCGCAAAAACGGGTGCATTGGCGGGCCTCAAGCTTGTTCGCAGCAGCGAAGAGGTTATGCTCATCACCGACGGCGGCATAATCATAAGAACCCGCGTTTCGGAAATCCCCGTCTACGGCAGAAGCGCGTCGGGCGTAATCGTTATGCGTCTTGAAGAGGGCGCAAGCGTCGCAAGGTTCGCGGTCGTCGACCCCGACACCGAGGCGGACGAAAAGGAGCAGCTCACCGAAGGAGCTGAGGCAGAAACGCTCGAGGAAGCCGCAACGGCAGAAACAGAACCCACAGCAGGGGAGGAACAGTAATGAGCTTAAAGACATTCATACTTGAAAACAGTTCGACCAAGAAGCAGCGTCAGTCGGATATCCAGAAAAAGCTGCGCGAATACCTCGATAACCCCAAGGCGAAGGTCGTTTACGACGAAAAGGGCAGACCGACGGTCGAAAACGTCGAAAAGAAGGTCCATATTTCGGTAACCACCTGCGGCGCGGTTATGCTTTTGGTCATTTTCGAAAAGGCGATCGGCATCGACGGAGAGTATCTCCCGCGTCTCACTTCGCCCGAAAATAAGGTCGACTATATGCTCCTCGCAGAACGCTTCTTCTCCTACGACGAGGTTGAGTACCTCCGCGACTGCGCACGTGAGGCAGAGGCTGAAACCTTTGCGAACATCTGGGTCCGCAAGGAGGCGTACGTCAAGGCGGCGGGCAAGACCGTTGCCGAGTTCCCTAACTTCTCGGTAGTCGACGGCTCGAGATTCGTGAAGAAGATCCACAATATCTCGATAAAGAAGTTCCAGATCAAGTTCCCCGACTGCGAAAGCTATACGTTTGCTATCGCCGGCAACATTGATTAACGAAAAAGCGGGGAAGCTGTCCATAGCGGCGCCGAGCATTTCATTATGCACAAACCCAGCCACTCGCAGTAGAATACTACAGCTTCGGGCTGTGTTTGCACATTCGGCATCCACTCTGAACAGCTTCGGGTTTTTGTTACGCATTAAATTCAATCATATAAAAAAGGTCTGTTATAAAGCAGACCTTTTTATTTTGAAAATTTTTGGGAAAAGAGCACGAGAAAAACCTCTTTTTATAAAAAGGGTTTTTCTCGTAGGGTTTTTCTCGTAAATAAACAAAAACAACAAATCAGAGACTCTGGGCGTATTTGACCGAGGACATGGCGTCGGGGCCGAAGAAGTCGGCGCCCATGGAGCGCGCGTATTCCTCGGTGAGGACTGCGCCGCCGACCATAATTTTGACGCCCGGCGCCCTTTCGCGGAGCAACGCGCAGGTCTCGACCATTGCAGGGACGGTCGTCGTCATAAGTGCCGAAAGTCCGACAAGCCTTGCGCCGTGGGCGATTACGGCATCAAGCACAGCCTCGGGAGGCACGTCCTTGCCAAGGTCGATGACCTCGAAGCCGTAGTTGGAGAGCAGGGTGGAAACGATGTTTTTGCCGATGTCGTGAATGTCGCCCTTGACTGTCGCAATGACGATCTTCATCCCCTTTTCGCGGTTTTCGGTGGAAAACGCCGCGTTGACGGCAGAAAACGCCGCCTTTGCCGCCTCGGCACCGCCGAGGAGTCGGGGCAGGAATATTTTTTTCGATTCGTACCCGTCGCCCAACGCGTTCAGCGCGGGGATGAGCACGGTTTCGATGATTTCGAGGGGGGAAAGTGACTCGAGCAGCTCGGAAGCCTTTTCCTTCGCCTTGGCGGAAAGCCCGAGGTATACCGCGTCGTAAAGCGATATGTCGGAGGGTTGCGAGGCGTTGACGAGCGCTTCGGGCGCTTCAAGGTCGAAAGTAAAGTCGCGCGATGGGCTTTCGTCGTTGAGGACGAGCCTCATCGGCTCGCTCGACGGGTTGATGATGGCGGCGGAGAGCCCGCGCGCAATAGCCGCGCCGAGGAAGGACGCGTTGATGGCGTCGCGGTTCGGCATCCCGTAGGAGATGTTGGAAACGCCGAGCGCCGTGAGAAATTGACGCTTTGAAAGCGCTTCGACGCATTCAAGCGTCTTTTCGCCGCTGTGCTCGTCGGTCGCAACGGTCATGGTGAGCGCGTCGAAGAGTAAGCGGCTCGGAGAAACGCCGTGCGCTTCTGCTGCTGCGATGATCTTGTCTGCGATGGCGAGCCTGCCCTGCGCGGTGTCGGGAATGCCCGACTCGTCGAGCAAAAGCGCGACCGAAAGCGCGCCGCTCCTCTTGACGATGGGCAGTACTGCGTCGAGATTTTCACGCTTGCCGTTGACCGAGTTGATTATCGGCACGCCGTTGTAGATGCGCGATGCGGCGGAAAGCGCGTCTGCGTCAGCCGAATCGAGCTGAAGCGGCAGGTCGGTGACGCTTTGTATCGCAAGCACCGCCTGCGGAAGCATTTCGCTTTCGTTGATTTCGGGGATGCCGACGTTCACGTCGAGAATGTCCGCGCCTGCCGACTGCTGTGCAACGGCTTCGTTGCAGAGATAGTCGAAATCCTTGGTCTTCAGGGCTTCCTTGAGCTTTTTCTTGCCCGTCGGGTTGAGACGCTCGCCGACAACGGCGGTTCTGCCCTCGAATTTGTAAAGCCTCGTGCCCGAGCATACCGCGGGGATTCGCTTAGGCATCGGGATAGAGCATTCGACGCCCGAAACGGCGGACGCGACCTGACGGATGTAGTCGGGATTCGTGCCGCAGCAGCCGCCGACGGCGGAAATACCGCCCGAAACAAGCGATTTTGCAAACGAATGGAATCGCTCGGGAGGGATATCGAAGTAGGTGTTGCCGCTTTCGTCTATTTTCGGGAGCCCCGCGTTCGCGTTCACGATTACGGGCATACCCGAAAACTGCGCGATGCTTTTCGCGATCGGCTCCATAGCGTCGGGACCGAGCCCGCAGTTGACGCCGAGAACGTCCGCACCGACGCTCGAGAGATAAAACGCCACAGTTTCGGCGTCCGCACCCGTGAGGATGCGCCCCGATTCGTCAAAGGTCATCGAAACGGCGACGGGGAGACTCGTGTTCTCCTTCGCCGCGGTGATCGCCGCCTTGCATTCGTAAAGGTCGGAAAAGGTTTCGAAGAAAATAAGGTCTGCACCGGCTTTTTCGGCACCGATAACGGCACCCTTGAAGGCGTTTACCGCCTCCTCAAACGAAAAATCGCCCAGCGGGGGCATCAATTTTCCGGTGGGCCCGATGTCCGCCGCGACGAAAATACGCCTGCCTGCTTCGGCGGCGGCTTTTTTCGCGATGGCGACGGCGCGCGTCACCTCGGTCTCGCTGTCGAGACCGTATGGCGAAAGCTTTATTGCGTTTGCACCGAAGCTGTTCGTCGAAATAACGTCGGCGCCTGCTTCGATATATGCGCGGTGTACGGCAAGGACGGCGTCGGGGTCTTCGGAATTGAGGGTCTCGGGCAGCGCGCCGGGCTTGAGCCCCGCGGCTTGAAGCATCGTCCCCATCGCACCGTCGAAAACCAGCACCTTTTTGCCGATAATGTCTGAAAACTTCATAAATTACTCCAAAAGAGGCTAAATTCCTCTTATTTCGGAAATATTATCGAGAATCTCAGCCGCAACGTCGGGCTTGTTCATCGCGTAAATGTGGATGTTGTTGACCCCGTTCGCGATAAGATCGATGATCTGCTCGGTCGCAAAGGCGATTCCCGCCTGACGCATAGCCGACGGCTTGTCGCCGAACCGCTCGACTATCTCGCGCAGCCTGCGCGGCACCGTCGTGCCCGAAAGCGATGCGCTTCTCTGAAGCTGACGCGCGTTCGTGATGGGCATAATTCCCGCGATGACGGGGATGTTGATGCCCTTGCGCTGGAACTTCGTCATAAACGAGTACATAATGTCGTTGTCAAAAAACATCTGCGTCGTGAAAAACTCGCATCCGCTTTCCGCCTTGATCTTGAGCGCGTCGATGTCCGCCGAAACGCTTGTCGCCTCGGGGTGTCCCTCGGGATAGCAGGCGCCGCCGACGCAGAAGTCGCCCATAGACTTAATTTCCGCCGCGAGATCACTCGCGTGGGGGTAGACACGCTTGGGCTCGCGTCCCTGCGGCATATCGCCGCGAAGCGCAAGCACGTTTTCAATGCCGTTTTCCTTAAGCGAAGCAAGATAATCGGTAAGCGATTCCCTGTCGCTCGACACGCAGGTGACGTGCGCGAGCGATGCGATTCCGCAGCTTTCGACAGCCTCTGCAAGCTCCGCCGTGAATCCCGCGGTCGAGCCCGCCGCGCCATAGGTCACCGATATGAAATCGGGCTTTAGCGCCGCCATTTCGCTGACGATCCTGCGGCTCTGCTCAAGCTCGGTGCCGAGCTTCGGCGGGAAAATCTCGCAGGAAATCGTTATTTCCTTCTGCTTTAAAATGTCGCTGATCTTCATAATCGTCACTCAGCCTATCTTTTTGAAAATATAATAATCCTTTTCGGCTTCCTCACAGCCGTCAAACCCCTTGCCGCCGCTTAGTGAGACAAGCTCAAAGCCCGATGCGGCTGCGATTATGTCCTCGCGTGAGTGGTATTTTTGGGTCTGCGTCTCGGAAAACCGCTCGTAGCAGCCGTCGTCAAGCTCGATGAAGGTGTCTAAATCGAAATAGCAAAGCCCCGACTCCTTTTCGTACTCGCTTCGCCATACGGTGAGCGAGTCCTCGAATTCGTAGACGTAGCTTTTTCCGTCGTAGACCTGACTGTACCTGTGCTCGGTGTTGACGTCGAGGATGAAAAGCCCGCCCGTCTCAAGATAATTGCGCACCAAAACAAAGACCTGTGAAAGGTCTTTGCTTTCGGTTATGTAGTTGAGACAGTCGAATGAGGAATAAATGGCCTGCACGGTGCCGTAAAGCTCGAACTCGCGCATATCCTGACAAAGCAGGAGCGTGTTCCTGCCCTGATTCCTCTCCCTCGCGAAATTGAGCATTTCGGGGGAGCAGTCGAGCCCGATCATATCGTAGCCCCTGTCGGCAAGCAGCGCCGTGATGCCGCCCGTGCCGCACCCGAGATCGAGCACCTCGCGCACGGGTATGTCGGCAAGCGCGAACGCCTGCTCAAGCATATCGGCATAGGGAAGATATGCGTTTCCGTTTATGCGGTCGTATATGCAGGCAAGCGCCTCGTAGCTCATTCGGAAATACGGTCGAGAACCATTGCGTAGCCGTCGCTTCCGTAGCGGAGCGCGCGGTTTACGCGGGTGATGGTCGCAGTGGAAAGATGGGTCTTTTCTGCAATCTCGTTGTAGGTATTGCCGTCGCGGAGCATTTCTGCGGCGGTGAGTCTCTTGCTCATTTCGGTGATCTCGCTGATGGTGCAGAGATCGGAAAGGAAGCGATATGCTTCATCGACAGAGCGAACGCTTACGATAGCGGCAGCGAGCTTGTCTGTGTTGGCGTCTTTTACCTTTTCAATCATTTTTCTGATTCCTCCGTGTTGAATTCTATTTCGTCCGCCTTAAAGGTTCCCTTGATAAAGCGGTATGTGTCGTTGTATACCGAATGAAGCTTCGGGTCGTCGGACGTGTAAGCGCGGTAGTAGATCCCCGGCACGCCGTCCTGATAGTACATATGCGCCGCGTCGGTCATATAGCCGGTTATCGCGCCTGCGGCATAGTATTTCTTGATTCTTTCGATGTTCCAGTCCTGAACTCCGCCGACCTCAAGCTCGATGCACATTCCCAAAAGCTTGGCAGTTTCCGCCGCGTCGAAGAGACGCGAGTCGGGAACAGCTTGGTTGAAGGCGTAGTTGGGCTGATAGCAGACCACGTCGAAGCCGAGATTTTTCCAGTCGTTGTAGCCCGACGCGTGGAAATAGGGTATCCAGGTCGTGATGAGCCCGAGCGTGCGTACGTAGTCGGTGGTGAAGCGGAGAAGAGATAGCAGCTGGCTGTCCGCGTAGTTGATCTCCTCGGTGAACCAGTAGTAGCCCTTGAGCTCGAGATGCTCGTACTTTTTCGCGTTGAAGCGCGCGTACTGCTCGTCGATGAGCCACTTAAGCGCCGCCTTTCTGTCCTCAAGTAACGAAAAATCGAGGTTTCTGCCGTCGATGACGCCGAATTCCTTTACCTCCTTTACGGGGTAGAGGATGGAGAAGTAAACGTTGACCTTGTAATCGGGCATTCCCAGCTTCTCCCCGACCTCCTTGGCAGCTTCGTCAAGCGCGTCCATGTTGAAGCCGTCGATGAACTGGGTGTCGATGTAATATTGCCACTTTTCCTTGGTGAGCGGGCGCTTTTTGTAGCCCTCGTAAAGGAAAGCGACGTAGGGCAGGAAGAGATATCCGTCAAAGAGAGTGTCCTTTATCTCGCCGTTTTCGATGTAAGCGACGTGCGGCAGGAAGACGTCCTTGCTGATCGGCTCCTTGCTTTCGTGGCAGAAATAGGCAAGCAGCACGTCCTTCGAGCCGAGCGCCTCGGTCGATGCAAAGGAATTGGGAAAATCGTTGCCGCTTTCGTCGGTCGGGACGATGTCGAGCGCGCCCTCGGTATCGGTGCAGCCGTAAAGCTCGAGCTGCTCTATCCAGATGTGAAGAGACACGTTGAAGCAGAACTTGACGTATCTCGCCTTAACGGGAGCAAATTCAACGCTTCTGTTGATGATAACGGGAGAAGAGTCGGAGCAGAACTGCGTGATGTCGCCCACCGCCTGCCAGCCGTCCCCGTCCTCCGATGCAAGCAGAGTTATTCTCGGGGGAACGCCGACGCCCGTCGTGTCCTCGCGCAGGAGCGAGACCGAAGCACCGCTTATCGCGCAGACACAGCCGAGATCGTAAAGGATCTCTCTCGCACAGCCGCCCGTGAAGTGGAAAAACGCTTCGTCGAAGCAGGTTGCCTCCTTGGCGCGTACTCCGTCGGTAAGCTTCATACAGCTGCTCGGCGAGTTGAACCAATCTGTCCGATGCATTTCGGGAATGGTTTCGAAGTTCCTTATCTTCTGCGGAAGCCCGAGCAAAAGGTTTTTCCTTTCCTTCGTGCGCTCAACACTGCGCTCGGGGGTAGGCTCAAGCGTAAAATCACCGTAAAAATCCACTTTAGCGATCATAAAAATCCGCCTCCTGCTTTTAAACATTAATGCGTTAGTTTATTATACAATTAATTTCCCGACTTTTCAAGGGTGTTTTGCTAATTTAATAAAATTTTCTTGCGTTAACACATATTTTAAAGTATAATGGTAATTACAATAATCGGAAAAGGAACATTCTTATGATAAAGCTGCTCGCAGGGCTGTTCATAAAGGACAGCAAAAATACCGATTCCCCCGACGTCAGACGCAAATACGGCGTCCTCTGCGGTGCCGTCGGCATCGCGCTTAACGTATTGCTTTTCGCGCTGAAGCTCTTCGTCGGTACCGTTTCGGGCTCGGTCGCCGTCACGGCTGACGCCTTCAACAATATCTCCGACGCAGGCAGCTCGGCTGTCACGATGGTCGGCTTCCGCCTTGCGGGAAAGAAGCCCGACCCCGAGCACCCCTTCGGCCACGGCAGAATAGAATACGTTTCGGGGCTTATCGTCGCGATGCTCATATTTATGATGGGCTTTGAGCTTATCTCGAGCTCGTTTTCGGCAATACTCGACCCGAAGCCGACCGAGATATCACCGATAACCGTCACTATCCTCGTATTTTCGGTGATCATAAAGCTTTATATGTACCTTTATAACCGCATCCACGGCAGAAAAATAGCCTCCGCCGCTATGATCGCGACCGCGGCTGACAGCATCGGCGACGCCGTCGCGACGACCGCCGTGCTCGTTTCGCTCATCGTTTCGAGGTATACCGGTCTGCTTATCGACGGCTACGTCGGTATGCTCGTCGCGATCTTTATTCTCGTTGCGGGCTACCGCGCCGCGAAGGAAACGATCGAGCCTCTGCTCGGTGCCCGTCCCGAAAAGGAGCTTGTCGATCAGCTCGAAGCACTCGTCCTGTCGAACGAGCCCATTACCGGCGTGCACGACCTCATACTTCACGACTACGGACCCGGCAGACGCTTTCTTTCGCTCCACGCCGAGGTGCCGATGGAGGAGGACATACTTCACGTCCACGACGTCATCGATAATATCGAGATCGAGATCTTCGAGCGCTTCGGCATCGAAACGGTCATACATACCGACCCGATCGACACCCGCGATCCCAAGCTCAACGAGGTAAAGGCGACTGTGAAGCGATTTTTGAGCGAGCTCGGTGAGGAAATGAACGCCCACGACTTCAGAATGGTGCCGGGCAAGACACACACGAATATCGTCTTCGACGTCGTCATCCCCGCCGACAGCAGGACCGACCCCGAGGCGCTTAAGGTTGCGGTTTCGACAGCCGTTGCGGCGACGAACCCCGACTACCGCTGCGTCATCAAAATCGACCGAAACTACGGATAAAATCGGCAAAACCCGCCTTTTATGCACCGAAAGGACTTGAAATTTCGCGTTTGCTGTGTTAAAATAGGACGATTATTATAATTTGGAGTATTGTTGCTATGACAAATATTGCCATTCTGGGCTTCGGCACGGTCGGCGGCGGCGTTTACGAGGCTATCTCGCGCTGCAGCAAAAAGCCGCTGTGCGACGTTAATATAAAATATATCCTCGACCTCCGCACCTTTCCCGAGCATCCCCTCGGCGACAGAGTGACAAGCGATTTCGATAAGATCCTTTCCGACGAAAGCGTAAGCGTCGTCGTCGAAACGATGGGCGGCACCGGCGCGGCGTATAACTTCAGCCTCGCGGCTCTTAAGGCGGGCAAAAGCGTCGTCACCTCGAATAAGGCTGTCGTCGATAAGTTCGGCGCGGAGCTTGAAAGAGCGGCTGCCGAAAACAGCGTCGTTTATCTTTACGAGGCGAGCGTCGGCGGCGGTATTCCGATAATCGCGCCGCTCAACAACTGCTTCCCGGTCGACGATATCGTCCGTGTTGCAGGCATTCTCAACGGCACCACCAACTATATCCTCACACATATGCAGAGCGAGGGCAAATCGCTTGAAGAGGCTCTCAAAACTGCTCAGGAGCTCGGCTACGCCGAGGCAGACCCCCACGCAGACCTTGCGGGTCTTGACGCCGCAAGAAAGATCGCGATACTCGCGGGCATCGCGTTTGATAAGTACATTTCCTACGAGTCGATCCCCCATATCGAGGGCATCGAAAACGTGACGAGCGAGGATATCCGACTTGCCGAGCAGCTCGGCTGCGTCATCCGACTCATCGCGGTTGCCGAAAGGGTAAACGATAAGGCGAGGATCCTCGTCGCGCCCCATCTCGTCGGCGCATCGAGCCTCTTCCACGCCATTCGTGAGGCGTTCAACGCTGTAAGCGTGACCGGCTCTGCGGTGGGCGAGGTCGTGTTCTACGGTCAGGGCGCAGGCTCGCTTCCCACGGCGGCGGCTGTCTGCGGCGATATCGAGCGCGCTATTCTCGGCAAGGCGACCACGGTCGTTCGTAAGGATTGCGAGGAAGGCTTCCTCCTCTCCGATGACGGCGAGGGTAGATTCGTCACGCTTGCAAACGGCAAGAAATACAGATATTTCGAATAAGCAATTGCGAGAGAAACGCATATCGTTTTTCTCGCCTTTTTATTTAAAACCGAGGTGAAATATGAAAATAACCGCTAAATTCTTATCTTTGATCATTGTTTTTTGTATGCTGATAGCCTGTGTCCCGAGCAAAATCGAAGCGAACGCCGACGATAACGCTATATATATCCTCGCGGGCTCGGATTTTCAGGCCGGCTCGAACGAAGCGAGCTCTTCCAACGTAAAAAGCATTATTTCGGCGATCAAGGCTTCGGGTGTGACAAGCATCGACGGCTTCCTCTTCGGTGGCGACTATAACACCGAATACGACGATAAGGCAGAGGAAATCGAAGCCCTTAAATCGACGGTTATGGGCGAATTTACCACCTTGAATTCGAAAAATATGATATTCGTTCAGGGCAACCACGACCCTGCAGGCTCTGTCGGTCTTTCGCAAAGCGGCGCAAACGACAGCGATCATTACGGCGTTTTCGTTATCAACGAGGACGATTATATGTGGTATAACAACGATGAGGCGCGTATTAAGAAAACCGCCGAGAATCTCGAAACGTACCTCAAGGCAAAGTCCCAAAACGCTTACAATAAGCCGATTTTCGTCGTTTCTCACCTTTCGCTTAACTATTCCAAGCGCACCTATAACGACGGCGACGGTATGTATGCCCGCTATCTTTTCGACGTTTTGAACAGCTACGGCAAGCAGCTTAACATCATCTTCCTCTTCGGTCACGACCACAACAATAAATACGACGATTATATCGGCGGCTCGACGGTTTACCTCACCAAGGGCGACGAAATTTTCATCTCGAAGCTCGGTCAAAAAACCGCGACGCCCGATAAATTCACGCTTAATTTCACCTACATGAATTACGGCTACGTTTCTGCCGCATATTGCCTTAATAACCAAATTTCGATGACGCTTTTCGAAATTAAGGATGGCATCGTGAAGGTCAAAAGGGTTTCCCCGACGGGCGAAATCCCCCTGAAAACCAAGGGTCAATGGGCTTCGTCGCTTGACGAAACCGCTTCTCTTTACGGCACGACCGATAAATATCTCGAAACCGCCTACGACGGTGCAGATTATATCGGTGACGAGGCGAAAAACGGCGACGTTACCGTTATTTCCGACGGCATCGAATCGATTACGACCGAAAAGCTCACGAATAAGCGCTTTTCGGGCTTCCAAACCGCCTATGCCGATTACACCATAACGAGCAAGGGCTATAAATCGGGCGCGACCGCCGTCGTGAAGATAAAGCTCTCTGCCAAGTTTGATGAAGAAATGCCGGTTTTCGTCCGCGATACCGCAAGCGACGAAATATTCATCACCGAAATGCAAAACGGCAGAATCTGCTTTAAAACCGAAAGGCTTTGCTCTTACGAGGTTTATCAAACCGCCGAAACCGCCCTTTCGGCGCGTAAAACCACGATCTATCAGCCGACGACCCAATTTGTCGACGGCAAGAGTATGATGATCGTCTCCTCGAACGGCGTCGGTAGCAGCTATGCGCTTCAAAACAGCGCGGGCACGAGCATCTCCGCAAAGGAAATCGAAATCAAAAGCGGCTATGGCTCGGTTTATATCGACGATAACGATGCAAGCATCCTTTGGAAATTCATCCACGACGTCGATTTCGGCTATGCATCGGCTATCGGTGATCTTGAAAACCAAAAAACCGGCCGTTACCTTGTCGCCGAAAACGGTGGCACCAACCTTTCGACGGTCGACGGCACCGAATATGAATACACCGCTTGGCGTAACGCCGCATCGACCGAGTTCGGTATGTACACCCTCCCCAACAAGAACACCTACGACAGATCTTACGTCAAGTTCGATAACGAATTTATCGTTTCGCTTACCGAGGACGGCGCAAGACGCGTTTACCTCTTCGTTGAAAACGAATTAAGCGTCGACGTTTCGGGCTATGCCGATAACCTTCTCGGCTCGGTTTCGGCTTCCGCCTCGGGCGATGCAACGACGGGTAGCAAAATTTATGCCGTTTCGACCGACGGAAGCATAGAAGAGATCGAGGTCAGCGTTTCGATGCTTAGGGACGCAAGCGGTAATCGGCCCGATACCTCGAAAGCAGGCGTTATCGAAAACCTCGCCCTTTATTACGACGGCAAGCTCATCGCAAGCGGTTATACCCTTTTCGTCGGAACCGAGGTCGTTTATCCCGACCCGATTCCCTCGAACGTCGGCGACGTTAACAACGATCAGCTCGTTAACCAGTACGATTACATCCTTGTTAAGCGCCACTATTTCGGCACCCGCACGCTCTCCGACGCCGAGCTCGACGCCGCCGACGTTAACCGCGACCAAAAGGTCGATCAATACGATTACATCCTCATCTGCCGCCATTACTTCGGTACGTATAAGATTGCATAATTATTGAGTCTTACGAGAAAAACCTTTTTTACAAAGAAGCGGTTTTTCTCCTGCTCTTTTCCCAAAAAACCTCATAATTAATAAAAAAGAAGCGCTCTACTGTAAGATAAACGAAACAGCAGAGCGCTTTTTAATTTTTCTTTGAAAAAGTTTGGGGAGCGTGCCGGAGAATGCCCTTTTGCAAAAAGGGGGTTCTCTCGCAAAAAATCATAATTATCAAACACTGCTTCCGGCAACAAAGGCTGTGGAGAAGGCTATTTGAAGGTTAAATCCGCCGGTGTATGCGTCGACGTCCATGACCTCGCCCGCGAAAAAGAGTCCCGACACAAGCTTCGATTGCATTGTCTTAGGGTCGATCTCGCGGCAGTCAACACCGCCGCCCGTGACGATCGCCTCGTCGATGGGACGCGTGCCGGTTATCTGCACGGGAATCGCCTTCATCAGCGACACGATCCTTGCGCGCTGCTCCTTGGTGAGGCTGTTCAGCTTGGTTTCGGGCGAAATACCCGTCAGCCTGATAAACGGATCTATAAGCTTCGAGGGCATCAGCGCGTTGAAGGCGTTCTTCAGCGCCTTGTTGGGAATCTCGGCAAAATCGCGAAGCAGCCGCTTGTCGAGCGTTTTTTCGTCAAGCGCGGGCTTTAGGTCGATGAGCATCTCGCAGGGATAGCTCCCCTGAAGATGCGCCGACGCCGAAAGAATTACGGGACCGGTCACGCCGAAATGGGTGAACATCATTTCACCGAGCTCTTCGTAAATCGGCTTTTTACCCTTCCCGTAAAAGGAAATACCGACGTTGCGGAGCGAAAGCCCCATAAGGTCGCGGCAGAGTCGGTCGGGTGAAACGAGCGGCACCAGCGACGGTCGGATCTCGGTTATCGTGTGCCCGACGGCGCGCGCGAGCCTGTGCCCGCCTCCGTCCGAGCCTGTTTTGGGGTAGGATGCGCCCCCGCAGGCGAGGATAACGTTCTTTGCCGCGATGGTTTCGTTAAAGCAACGGACGCCGACGATGGCGTTGCCGCTTACGCAAAGCGAGGTGACCTTTTTCTGCTTTATTTCGACGCCGACGGTCTTGCAGGCGTCGACGAGGGCTGAGGTAACGTCGTGCGCGCAGTCGCTTTGAGGGAAAACGCGGTTGCCGCGCTCAACCTTCGTCGCGACGCCGAGCGACTCGAAAAACGCGACGGTGTCCTCCGACGAAAACCGCGATATCGCGCTCATAAGAAAGCGCGGGTTCGCGATTACGTTGTTGAGAAATTCCTCGCGCGTGCAGGCGTTGGTGAGGTTGCACCTGCCCTTGCCCGTGATGTCAAGCTTTTTGCCGCAACGGTCGTTCTTCTCGAGAAGAAGCACGCTGTTTCGGTTTATCGCGGCGTTGTATGCGGCGAAAAGCCCCGCGGGCCCGCCGCCGATAACTATGCAATCATACGTCATTGTCATATACTTCGTTTTCTGCCCAGATGCGTTCAAGAATAGAGAAGCGAGCCGCCGTCCGCTCGGGGTCGCGCCTGCCTATCTCGTGGATAAGCGCGTTGATCAGCGCAAGCGGAGCCGTGAGCGAGTCGACAAAGGTGTCGCTTTCGTTGCTGGCGTAAAGCGTGACGTCCGCCGTCTTTGCAATGGGCGAGCGAACGCTGTCGGTCAGTCCCAAAACGGTTGCGCCCGCGCGCTTGCAGAACTCAAGCACGTCGACGGTAAGCTTCGAATATCTCGGGAAGGAGATGCCGAGCACGACGTCGCCCTCCTTGACGCGGAACATCTGGTCAAACGCCTCGCTGCCGATGACGGTGTGCACGACGGTCACGTTGTCGAAGAGTATCGAAAGATAGAAATTCATGAATATCGCAAGGCTTGCAGAGCTTCTCGCGCCGACCAAATATATGCGGTTTGCCGAGATCAGCGAGTCGACGAAGGCGTCGAAGGAGGCTCTGTCGGTGCTGGCAAGCGTCTTTTTTATGCTTTCGACATCGGAGCTGAAGCTCGCGACAAGCGAATCCTCGCAGGAGCGCGACTTGAGCCTTTCGAGCCGCTCGACCGAGGTCAGCTTCCGCCTCGCCGCGTATTTGAGCGCAGACTGCAGAGCGGGATAGCCGTCAAAGCCGAGCTCGCTTGCATAACGCACGATGGTCGATTCCGAAACGCCGACCGTCTCGGAAAGCCTCGCGGCGGTCATATAAGCCGCCTTCGCGTAATTCGCAAGCAGATAAGTGCCTATCTTCCTCTGCCCCTTCGAGCAGCTGTCCATACGCTCGCTTATTGTTTCAAGTACGTTTTTGTTTTGCATTTTTTACTCCGTCGTTTGAAGTATTAGGGCTGTCGCAGGTTCCCCCGTGACAGCCGCTGTTGCCAAAACTACAATATATGATATTAGAAGCAAAGCTTCTCCTCGATGTATGCGCGGACCTCGGAGATGGGCATTCTTACCTGCTCCATGGTGTCGCGGTCGCGAACGGTTACGCAGTTGTCCTCGAGAGAGTCGAAGTCGTAGGTGATGCAGAAGGGGGTACCGATCTCGTCCTCGCGGCGGTAACGCTTGCCGATCGAGCCCGATTCGTCGTAATCGCAGGGGAAGTACTTGCAAAGCTCGTTTGCGAGCTCGTGAGCCTTTTCGCCGAGCTTCTTCGAGAGAGGAAGCACAGCCGCCTTGAAGGGCGCGAGTGCAGGATGGAAGCGGAGCACGGTGCGGATGTCCTCGGCGCCGTCCTTGCCGATGTTTTCCTCGTCGTATGCATCGCAGAGGAATGCGAGCACCGAGCGCTCAACACCGAGCGAGGGCTCGATGACGTAGGGAATGTATCTTTCGTTCTTTTCCTGATCGAAGTAGGTAAGGTCGTTACCCGAGGTGTTCTGGTGCTGGGTAAGGTCGTAGTCGGTTCTGTCGGCAACGCCCCAAAGCTCGCCCCATCCGAAGGGGAAGAGGAACTCGAAGTCGGTGGTCGCCTTGGAGTAGAAGCAAAGCTCCTCGGGATCGTGGTCGCGGAGTCTGAGATTTTCTTCCTTGATGCCAAGGCTAAGGAGCCAATCGCGGCAGAAGCCTCTCCAGTACTCGAACCATTCAAGGTCGGTGCCGGGCTGGCA
>JAFXDO010000044.1 GCA_017563195.1 Clostridia bacterium
CATAATCAGCATACAATTTATTAAATTTTGCACCATATTCTGCATTGTCAACAGAATCACCGATAGTCAAGTGAACATTCAATGCTTTTTTGTCATCTGCATTTTCGCCCTCGACCTGCTCGTATACCGAATATTTCACCTCGGTCTTGAACTCGATCGGATCTTTCTTGCAGGCGGTAAATGCAAAGCACATGATCGCCGCAAGCATAAAGCAAATCAATCTTTTCATTTTTTATGTAGGGGCGAATAAGCCCCGCTCCTTTTATTATTTACCCGAGACGGTGATGCCGTCAAACGCCATATAGGGTGCGACGACGGTTCCGTCTACGAGCGTTTCTTTACTTATCGAAACGACCGAATTGAGCATATCGGCAAGGTTTCCGCTTATCATCGTTTCGGAAAGCGCGTGTGTGATTTTTCCGTTTTCGATCATGAAGCCGTTCTTTGCCACGCCCGAGAATTCGCCGTTTGCGCCGGGGCTGCCGCCCGAAAATCTTCCGATGATAAGACCCTTGTCGATGCTCTTTATCATCTCTTCAAGCGGTGTGTCGCCGCTCTCGATTATCATGGCGAACGAGCTGTTCTTTGCGGGTTTGTTGCCGGTCTTGTTGGCGACGTATTTCGAAAGCATAAAGCTTTGCAGCACGCCGTTTTTGATGAGATCGTAATCCTCCGAAAGGAAGCCCTCGCCGGTGTAAAGCTCGCCGTTTACGATGCGCTTGTCGCTCGGCTTGAAGGAGACGCTTATCCTTTCGTCGGCTACCTTTTGGTTCAGCTTATCCTTCCAAAGCGATGTGCCCTCAAGGAGACCCGAGTCGGACACGAAGTTGCCGCAGATATTTCCGAAAACCGTGCTTACAAGGCAGGCGGGAGTGAAAATTACGGTGCCTTGGAATTTGCCGTTTGTCGGAGCAGAGTCGAGCTGATTCTCAATATCCTGAAGCTCGCGCTCGATGAAGGCGCAGTCGATAAAGGGCTTGTCAAGATCAGAAACCGTAACGTCACTTCCGAAGAAGGAGGTAAGCTTATCGCCGTCGTGAGCAGAATACATCAGCTCGGCGACGTATTTTCCGCTTTCAGAGAAATAGCAGTTGCCGGTCGTGCTCATATAAACGCCCTTGGAGCTGACGTGCTTCACTATCATCTGTTCGATGATTATCTTGGGGTGACGCGACTTTATGTCGTCGACCAGCTCCTTGGTGCGGATAAACAGCTTTTCGGTGTCGGGAACGAGCGCACCGCGCGAAAAATGACGTTCGCCGTTGCCGCTTGCAAGCTCCCAAGCCGTGTCGGGCGTCGCGCTTTCGGCTGCGGCGATGCAATTCTCGATTGCCTCGTCGATCGATTCGTCGTCGAAGCGGTTTATCGAAACCGAGCCCTTCCTGCCGCCCATAAACACGGTTATACCTACGTGGCGGTTAAACAGCGTGCGGAAGAGCGAAAACTCGTTTCCGTCGACGTTGAATTCGCGCATTTCGCTTTCTCTTACCGAGCAATGCGCCATATCTGCGCCTCTGGAGCTGAGTCTGTCGAGAATGCGTTGCGCAATGATTCTGTATTTTTCCATATCAGCGACCTCCGATCATAACCTTGCAGCGAAGCGCGGGTCCGCCCATACCTACAGGCATAGGCTGCTTTTTGCCGCAGAAGCCCGAGCTTGACCATACGACCTCGTCGGACACCATATCGACGGTCTTGAGCATATTGAATGCCACGCCCGAGATGGTCGTGTCGAGCAGCGCGCGTCCGAGCTTGCCGTTTTTGATCTCGTAGCCCATCGAAACGCCGAACATAAACTCGCCGGTCGTGTCCGCCTGACCGTTGCTCGAGTCGATAAGGTAATATCCGTCCTCGACTGAGGCTATCATATCCTCTAATTTATCCTTGCCGGGAAGCACGGCGGTGTTGCGCATACGGATGAGCGGCTCGTCCGAGAACGCCCATGCACGTGCGTTTCCGCAGGGCGTCATACCGAAGTGCCGAGCAGATTCGCGGTTGTTCATATATCCGACGAGAATTCCGTTTTCGATGATCCTTGCGTCGACCGCCTCGACGCCCTCGTCGTCAACGTGGACGGGAAGGGGAGCTTTTTCGCCGAATGCCGTGTGTGCAAAGTCGGTAAGGCTTACCAGCTCGCTTGCCACCTGCTTGCCGAGATTCGGTCCCGCGACGCTTCCGCCCAAGACTAAATCCGCTTCAACGGTGTGACCGACAGCCTCGTGTGCGAGCATACCTGTCATCATTCCGCCCAGAATAACCGTCTTTTCGCCCGCGTCGGCATATATGCCCTCGCGCTTTTGCATAAGACGCTCGTAAAGCGCGTCGATCTCGGGATAAAGAGCCTCGGGGTCTTTGAAGTTCGCCTCGAAGCCGCCCTCACCGCCGAACGCCTTGAAAAGCTCGACGGGGACGCCGCTTGCCGTTTCCGCGTTCATAATCACGTAGATATACGCGCGCTGAAGGCAGGTGTGAGCGTCGAAGCCGTTCGATACGCAAAGCAGCTTTTCCATCGAGTCCTCGCGTGCGGCAACCGTGCGGCTTGCGAGATTTGTGTATTTTTTTGCCACGTAATCGTCTATGCTGCGCGCAAATTCAACGTAACGCTTCTGCTCTGCGTCGGGAATATCCTCGGAAAGCGTGCGGCATCCGCTTTTTACGTCGGGAAGCGCGGGCTTGCCCTTTGCAACGTGAGCGTCGAGAAAATCTGCGTTTTCGGTTGCGGCGCGAAGCACGGCGTCGGCAGCCTCGGAAGAGTATTCCGCCATGGAAGAAAAGCCGTAAATGCCGTTTTTGTATACCCTCGCCGAAACGCCCGAAACGTCCTGACGCGAATTTCCGGTCAGATTACCCGACATTATCGTCACCCCGCGTGAGCGCGACAGCTGTCCGCGAAGCTCGGTGTGCGCGTTGGGTACAAAGAGGCACTTTTTTGGTGTGATTATATCCTTGAGCAATTTTGATCCTCCCATAATACTTGTTTTTTTGTTTTTACATATATAGTATAACACCAAAATATACAAAAGTAAACACACTAAGGAATATCTTTTGCGGAAATGCAGACGTCAAAAAGTTGTCTAATGCGTTAAACAAATTTTCAAAAAGCCCTTGACAAACCGTGTCTAATGTGATAGACTCAAACTGTCGAATGCATTCAACAATTGAAAGGGAGTAAAACCTATGTCTGTTCCGAAAATATTTGAAAGCGAATACCGCTTCTGCCTCATCCTTTGGGAAAACGAGCCCATAAAGGCAAAGGACCTTGCCGCTATCTGCAAGGAAAAGCTTGATTGGTCCCGCACGACCACCTATACCGTTATCAAAAGGCTTTCCGACAGGGGAGTCGTCGTTAACGAGAATTCGGTAGTGCGCTCGCTCGTGACCAAGGACGAGGTACAGCTTTCCGAGCTTGACGAGATGTTCGAAAAGCGCTTCGAAAGCTCGCTTCCCGCGTTTATCGCGGCGTTTGCGAAGCATCAGAGGCTTTCGGAATCGGACATTGAGGAGATACGCAAGATAATCGAACGCGGAGATAACTGAAATGTCCAACCTGTTTATAAGCGTGCTGAATTTAAGCATTGCCGCAAGCTGGCTGATAGCCGCGGTCATCCTTGTCCGCTTTTTGTTAAGAGGCAAGGCGCCGACCTGGATATCCTGTCTGCTTTGGGGCCTTGTTGCGGTGCGCCTTGTCATACCCTTTACGTTGGAAAGCAACGTTTCGCTCGTTCCGAATCAACAGCTCGTCATAGTCGGCGAGGAAGCCGATATTGACGTCGGCGTGCAGGATTCGGACCTGAGTATCGATGCCGATTCGGCGGAGAGTGAAGCACCCTTCGTCTCCGAGGATGCATCCGTTCTGCCCGAGTATTCGGACGACGGCTTGACGGACGACACATCTGACGGAAGCGGATCGGATATAAGCCACACCGACGAAAGCGTTTTCGAGGGTGAGCAGTCGACGCCCATACCCATCGGCGGGATAAGCGACGGAGGCGATACGCCGCAGGGCGGCGACGGAATCGGTGCTGTCGGCACTGAAAATAACGCGCAGTCGGCAGAGCCCGACGGTCGGGGCACGGCTCAAAGGTGTATTACCGAAAAGACCGCCCGAGTGCTCGGAACGGTATGGCTGTGCGGCTGTGCATTGCTGCTCGCATATGCATGCATCAGCTATCTTTTGCTGAAGATGCGCGTTGCGGCGTCGGTTCCCTGCGGGGACGGCGTCCGCAAGAGCGAACGCGTCGAATCTCCTTTTGTTTTCGGTCTGCTTTCGCCGAGGATATATATCCCGTTCGGCTTGAGCGAGGAGACCGAAAGCTGCGTGATCGCACACGAACGCGCTCATATGAAGCGTATGGACCATCTTATAAAGCCGTTTGGATTCATTCTTCTTTCGCTTTATTGGTTCAATCCGCTCGTTTGGGTCGCATACATCCTTCTTTGCCGCGACATCGAGTATGCCTGCGACGAGAGGGTCATCAACGATCTGGCTCCCGAGGCACGCAAGCGTTATGCTATGGCGTTGCTCGAATGTGCAGTCAGTCATAGACGTATTGTCGCTTGCCCCGTTGCCTTCGGTGAGACCGGAGTGAAGGAGAGAGTGAAGAATACAATGAACTATAAAAAGCCTACATTTTGGCTTATACTTTGCGGTGTGCTGATATGCATTACCGTCGCGGTGCTGTTTATGACCACAGACGCCGCTGACGATTCCGATCCCGACGCTCAGTCGAGCTCGGAAATATCTGAAAGCAGCGCAAGCGGCGAGAGCAGCGAGACGACCTCCGACCCGTCCGATGAATCGGCAGATGAATCGAGCGAGGGCTCCGAAAGCACCTACAAGGATAGAGATCTCAATTACGTCGACGGTCTTATTTCCGTCGAATATGCAACCGACGAGCTTATTGCTTCGCTCGGGATTTACGACAGCTACGGTGGTGAACGGGACGTAAACGTTTTGCACACAGTCATTCTTCCCAAGGAGGATGTCACCGAGTTTGCGATATACCGCATAGAGGTTTCCGACAGTTGGGCTGATGACAGAAGCTTCGAAATCATTCAGACACTTTATACTCAGGAAAAGCTGACGAACGGTAAACCGCTTGTTGCCGTAATTGAGGTTGGCGACATACTTCCCGAAAACGTTATTTCGTTTAAGACCTCTGACGGCACGACCTATTATTACACGATCACCGACAATCCGGTAGACAGGGTAGACAGCAGACTGCTGGTGTATCAGGTCAACATAGCTGCCGATGAACCCGAGGATCCCGATGATCCCGTCGAGGAAAGCAACGGGGAAAACAACAACGAAAACAACGAAAACAACGAAAACAGCGAGAGCGGCGGAGCCTCGCAGCCCGAGGTGCACACCCACGCCTTCGGCGCATGGGTAACCGTCGACGAGCCCGACTGTCAGAGGACGGGGCTTGAAAAGCGCGAGTGCGACTGCGGTGAGGCAGAAACACGCACGCTTGAAAAGACCGGACACAGCTACGTCGACAGCGTCTGCACTGTTTGCGGAGCAAGCAATGCGCCCGCCTTCGTGCCCGATTATTCGGCGGGTCAGGCAAATACGGTCGGAGGCGATTCGGGCAGCTCTCAATTTGCCTCTCAGGCTAATTGGATATATTCTGCCGACGGCAGACTGATAAGCAAGCTCAACCGCTCCGACAACAGCGTTAAGTCGGTTTACAGGCTTACCTCGGGCAACGTGTTCAACCTAAACGTTGTCGGCGACTGGATTTACTTTTACGTCTCCGAAAACACTGCGGCGAATTCCTACATCGCCAAGGTCCGTACCGACGGCAGCGGCTTTGAAAAGCTTTTGGTGACGGGCGAGGTATGGGAGATGCTCGTCGTTAAGGATACGATATTCTACACTCCCGTCAAGAGCCCCTACACCGATTATTCCAAGGACGTTGCTCCGCTTTACTCGATGACCGTCGACGGTAAGTCGGTCAAGCAGCTTCACGACGGAAGCGTATCTAGCCTTTCGGCTGATGGAAGCTATATTTACTTCCTCTGCCGCGGTCAGTACGACGATGCGGGGAAGATCTACCGCATGAAGCACAACGGAAGCAACAAGAACGAGCTTTGGATAAGCGATTCTCACGGATACGAGGTCGAGACCAACAGAGTCGTTCTCGTAGGCTCGAAGCTGTATTTCGTGGATCTCCGCAACGATAAATACGGGGAAGGGGTAGAGCTTGCCTCGATCAATTCGAACGGTGGCGGCTACACCTCGCACGCAAGCCTTGAGCCCTCGTACAACGATTGCATATTCGCGTCGGGCAGCAAGATATATTACATCGGCTTCCCCTGCAGCTACGGCGACTATTCCGAGGGCTACGGCCTGGTGGAATACAATACCTCGTCGAGGAGCTTCAAGCTTGTTATCGAATGCTCCGAGGACGCGATGCTTATCGGCACGGCGGGACTTGCCGTTCTGTGGGAGCCCGACTCGGTGAAGAGCTACGATCCCTCGAGCGGAGCAATAAAAACGCTTAAGTTCAAATAAAAGATAATTTCTCCTTACTTTCGACGCAGACGGGACCCCCGTCTGCGTTGTTCTTCGTCCGGCAAAGATTCGGTAAAGAAATGAAGAAAAACGCCACAATCCGTTGCAAATACAGTAAATGTATCATTGCGAAAATTTTAAAAATTTATTGATTTATGGAGCAATGTGTGCTACAATTACAATGTATGTGAAAATCTCCTTAAAGAAAGGAAAAACAAATGAAAGATCTTTTGTCTGTATTTGGTAACTTTGCCAATCTTGACGAAAAGATGGTAATTATGTGGCTTATCGGCGGCATTCTTATCTATCTTGCGATCAAGAAGGACATGGAGCCCACCCTCCTTCTCCCGATGGGCTTCGGTGCGATCCTTGTAAACCTTCCGCTTTCCGGCGCGATAGGCGAGCACGGTCCTCTCACCACTCTTTATAACGCAGGTATTGCAAACGAGCTGTTCCCTCTGATCCTCTTCATCGGTATCGGTGCGATGATCGACTTCGGCCCGCTTCTTTCCAATCCGAAGCTTATGCTTTTCGGTGCCGCGGCACAGTTCGGTATATTCTTCACTCTTTGCATGGCGTCCATCTTCTTTGTGGATAAGGACGCGGCGTCCATCGCTATCATCGGTGCGGCGGACGGCCCTACCTCCATCGTCGTTGCGCAGAAGCTCGATTCCAACTACGTCGGCGCGATAATGGTTGCGGCATATTCGTATATGGCGCTCGTTCCCATTATTCAGCCTCCCGTTATCAAGCTTCTCACCACCAAGAAGGAGCGTATGATCAGAATGCCTTACGTTCAGCGTGAGGTTTCTCAGACCACCAAGATCCTCTTCCCGATCATCCTTACCGTTATCGCAGGTCTTATTGCACCCGATTCGGTAGCGCTTATCGGCTTCCTTATGTTCGGTAACCTTATCCGTGAATGCGGCGTTCTTGCGTCTCTTTCCGAAACCGCACAGAAGGTTCTCGCAAACCTCATCACCATCTTCCTCGGCATCACTATCGCTTGCCAGATGGTTGCAGAGAAGTTCCTCAGCCCCGCAACCCTTCTCATTATGGGTCTCGGCCTCATCGCGTTCATCGTCGATACCGCAGGCGGCGTTCTCTTCGCTAAGTTCCTGAACCTCTTCCTCAAGAACGGCAAGAAGCTCAACCCCATGATCGGTGCGGCAGGTATTTCGGCATTCCCCATGGCAGGCCGTGTCGTTCACAAGATGGCACTCAAGGAGGATCCTCAGAACTTCCTTCTTATGCAGGCTACCGGCGTCAACGTTTCGGGTCAGATCGCATCGGTTATTGCGGGCGGTATGATTCTTAACTTCTTCGGTTAAAGGAAAGGAGAATATGAAAATGAAAAGAATATTCCTCGTACTTTTAACCGCACTTCTCGCTCTTAACGTATTCGTGCTTGCCGCAAGCGCGGACAGCGCGTCTGTTTCCGATATCGAAAAGGCTATCGTCGAAAAGGCTAAGGAGTCTAAGGAGGAGCTCAACGAGTTCTCTGTTATCTTCATCAAGCTCGACGGCGAGGATAAGACTATCGACATCAGCGGCCGTTACACCGTAGAGGTTGAAAAGGACGGCAAGACCGAAAAGGACAGCCTCATTTGGGACGAGTCCTACGAAATCGACGACGAAACCTATCTCGAGCTTCTTGAAAAGGCGGGCTCCGAAACCGTCTACGACGCATACAATGCGGAAAGCAGCGTTTCGAAGGAAATCTCCGACGTTATCGTTAAGCTCATCAACCCCGAAAAGGTGGCGTTCGTTTATTACGGCTTCGGCGAAAACGGTATGGCAAGAAACCTTAAGTATATGGGTCTCGGCATGCTCGGTATCTTCGTAGTGGTCGGTGTTGTAATTCTGGTGACCTTTATCCTCAACAGCATTACCTCGAGAAAGAAAAACTAAGCTCCAAAATACGCAGAAGAAGCTCTTCTGCGTATTTTTTTGCTCAAAGCACTTGCGGTTTTGTTTGTTTTGAGATATACTGTACAAAACGTGTTAAAGTGCTAAAGGAGAAAAATATGGCTTTGAATAAAAGAAGCAGCGGCGTTCTGATGAGCATATCTGCGCTTCCGTCGGAGTACGGCGTCGGCGTGTTCGGCAGGGAAGCCGTTGAGTTCGCGAAGAAAATCAAGGAGATGGGCTTTTCCTATTGGCAGGTATTGCCCTTCACCCCGCTCGATTATGCAAACTCGCCCTACGGGTCCGACAGCGCGTTTGCCGGCAACGAGCTTTATATCAACCCCGATCTTATGGCAGAGGACGGAATGGTGACCCAAGCGGAGGCGGATTCGACGAAATACGGCGGAAGCCCCTACGTTGCCGATTACGCGTTCGCACGCGAAAAGCGCGAATGGCTGATGAGGCTTGCGTTTTCGCGTCTCGATGAAGCAAAACGGGACGAGATTGCTGTTTTTATAAGTCAACGCGGTCTTTTTGATCATTGCCTTTACCGTGCGCTTAAGAACAAAAACGGCGGCAAGAAGTTTTGGGAATGGGAGGTCGGCAGCAGGCACTCCGACGCGATCGCGCTTGTGCCCGAGCTCGATAACGAGATCCTTTATCACGGCTTCGTTCAGTACCTTTTCTATACTCAATGGCAGTCGGTCAAGACACAAATAAACGAGCTTGGAGTGCAGATCATCGGTGATATGCCCATTTACGTTTCGCGTGACAGCGCAGACGTCTGGGCAAACCCCGAGCTGTTCGATATCGATAAGGAGACCTACAAGCCCGCACGCGTTGCGGGATGTCCTCCCGATTATTTTTCGGAGGACGGTCAGCTTTGGGGCAACCCGTTATACGACTGGAAATACCACAAATCGAACGGCTATGAGTGGTGGATCAGGCGCATCAAGCGTCAGTTTGAGCTTTACGATATGCTGAGGATCGACCATTTCCGCGCGTTTGCGTCTTATTGGGCAATAAAGGGTGATGCCGAGACTGCGCGCGAGGGTATCTGGAAAAAGGGCCCCGGAATGTCGCTGTTCAAGGCGGTCAAGGCGGCGCTGGGCGACGTTCCGATAATTGCGGAGGATCTCGGCGTGTTCGGCGACGACGTCGTTAAGCTTTTGAGCGATACCGATTTCCCGGGAATGCGCATTATCCAGTTCGGCTTCGATCCCAACGACGACCCGACGCATCTTCCTCACAACTATCCGAAGAACTGCATTGCCTATACCGGCACGCACGACAACAACACGCTTCTCGGATGGCTTTGGGAGGCGAGCGAGGAGGAGCGTGCCTTTGCACTCGATTACGTCGGCTTCGACCACGGCGACTGGGGTAAGGGCGGCTACGACGCACCCGCCTGCAGAAAGATAATCGAATCTGTCTGGCGCTCGAGCGCTTATATGGCTATAATCCCGTTTCAGGATATGTGCGGCTTCGGAAGCGACGCGAGAATGAATGTCCCCGGCGACGACAGCGGAAAATGGCGATTCCGTACCACCTTCGAGACCGTTGATGCCGTTGATGGTGAGTATTTCAACAAAATCAACTGCATTTTCCGCAGAAAATAATTGAGTTAATTGCTGAAAAAGGGTTGAATTATTGAAGATTTGTGATATAATCACCCTTGGAATCACTCAAGAATTTCAGAGGTTTAATATGAAAAAATTCAAGGCTGCCGTTATTGGTTGCGGTAACATTTTCCCTATGCACGCAGTAAGCATCGTAAGATGTGAAAATGCAGAGCTTGTTGCTGTTTGCGACGTTAAGAAGGACAGAGCCGACGCAAAGGCTGAGGAATTCGGTGTTAAGGCTTATTACGATTACATCGAAATGCTCGAAAAGGAGGATATCGACGTAGTTCATATCTGCCTGCCTCACTATCTCCATCCCATCGTTTCGATGGAATGCAGCAAGCGCGGCAAGCACGTTCTTACCGAAAAGCCTATGTCCATCGAAATTGAGGATGCACGCGCAATGATCGATACCGCTAAGGAAAACGGCGTCGTTCTCGGCTGTATCTTCCAGAACCGTTACAACGCAGGCACCGTTCTTACCAAGCAGCTTCTCGAGGACGGCACTCTCGGCGCTATCAAGTCGGCTAAGTGCTTCGTTACCTGGGATCGCTCCGACGCTTACTACGGAAGCAGCGACTGGAAGGGCACCTGGGATAAGGAAGGCGGCGGTGTTATCATCGACCAGGCAATACACACCCTCGATATGATGCGCTACCTCATCAACCGTCCCGTTGAATCGGTATACGCTACCATCGCTAACCGCGGCCACGCAAAGATCGACGTTGAGGATACCGCAGAGGGCGTAATCCGCTTTGATAACGGTATGCTCGCAAACTTCCACGCGATCAACTACTACACCTACGATGCAGAGGTGTTCATTGAATTCCACTGCGAAAACGGTGTTGCTACTCTCATTGCCGACAGAGCCGACATCAAGCTTTACGACGGCAGAGAATTCCACGCGGTACAGCCTAACGAGGATTTCGGCTACGGCAACGTTAAGTCCTACTGGGGTGTAAACCACTGCAAGCAGATCAACAACTTCTACGAATGCCTCGAGTCGGGTGAGGAAATGTTCATTCCCGTTGAAAGCGCATACGAGACTATGGAAATGATCTGTGCTATCTACAAGAGCGGCAAGACCAAGGAAAGAGTTTTCCTTAACAAATAAAAATCAAAGGGAGGTATTTTACCTCCCTTGTTTTAAATGGAGCAAACGATGCTTGATATTCTCGAAACCGAAAAAAGCTTTATTTTAAAGCATATAAAGGCGGGCGACGTCGTTGCCGATTTCACGATGGGCAACGGTCACGATACGCTTTTCTTTTCAAAGCTCGTCGGCGAAGCGGGTCACGTTTATGCCTTCGATATTCAACCTGCCGCGCTTGAAAGCACGAAAAGGCGGCTTGTCGAAAACGGCGCACCCGAAAATTACACGCTTATAAACGATTCGCACCACAATGCAAAAAAATACATCGACCGCCCGATAAAGGCGGGGATGTTTAATCTCGGATACCTTCCCGGAAGCGATAAAAGCGTTACGACCAAGCGCGAAACGACGCTTCCCGCGATCGAGGCTGCGATCGAGCTGCTCGATAACGACGCGATCCTTTTGATCGCCGTATACCCCGGACACGAGGAGGGCGAGATCGAGGGCGAGCTTATCAACGAAATGCTTTCGAAGCTTGACAGAAAGAAGTATTGCTGCGCGAAGTTCCGCATAATCAATTCGCCTACAAGCTCGTACTTTTATATTGTAGAATCCAAATAACGGAGGTTGGTTTTATGTTGCTTTTCGTCATTCGTCACGGCGACCCGATATATGACCCCGACAGCCTTACCGAAAAGGGAAAGCGTCAGGCTGAGGCGGTCGGCAAGCGACTCGCGCTTCACGGCGTCGATAAGATATTCGCGAGCACCAACCGTCGTGCTCAGCTTACCGCACAGCCGACCTGCGAGCTTTTGGGCAAGCAGATGGAGATCCGCGATTGGATGAGCGAAAACAACGCCGCCCGCGATTTTATGTTCCAAGATCCCGAAAGGGACAACCGTTGGTCGTGGTCGTTCGGTATCGACCCGACGCGCTTCCGCACACCCGAAATGCTTGCTTTGGGCGACAAATGGTACGAGGCGTTCCCCTTTAATCTTTGCAATGCGAAGGAAGGGTTTGAAAGGATAGGACGCGAATCCGACGCGTTTTTTGAGTCGCTCGGCTATAAGCACGAGGGCTTGAAATACCATGTTCTGAACCACACCGACGAGCGTGTGGCGGTGTTCTGTCACTACGGCTTCGGTATGACCTGGCTTGCCTACCTTTTGAATATTCCGCCTGTCATTTTCTGGTCGACCTTCGATATCAATCATACCGGCGTGACGGTAATCAATTTCCCCGAGGGCGAAAACGGGTACACGATACCCAAGGTTCTCTGCTTCTCGGACGTTTCACATCTGTACGGTGACAGACTTCCGTATGAATTCACCAACTACATCAAGCTTTAGGAGAAACGACCATGCTTTTATACGTTATCCGCCACGGCGACCCCATTTATAACCCCGACAGCCTTACCGAAAAGGGTAAGCGTCAGGCAGAGGCATTGGGCAGACGCCTTGCCGTTCACGGTCTTGACAGGATCTACACATCGCCGCTTATCCGCGCTCAGCAGACCGCGCAGCCGACCTGCGAGATATTGGGAATCAAGCCGGTGATCGCCGATTGGACGAGCGAGGGACACACCTGGGAGGAGTTCACCTTCGAGGACCCGAACCTCGGCGGAGCGCTGAACTGGTGCTTCCACGTGCAGACGACGCGATACAAGACGCCCGAGATCCTTGCAATGGGCGACAAGTGGTACGAAGCAGAGCCGTTTTGCTTTTCCAAGTCGAAGGAGGGCTATGAGCGTATTATGCGCGAGTCCGACGCCTTTATGGAGGAGCTCGGCTATAAGCGCGAGGGACTGAAATACCGCATCACCCGCCCTAATGACGAACGCGTCGCAGTGTTCTGTCATCAGGGCTTCGGCACGACCTGGCTGTCGCACCTTTTGGGTGTTCCGCCCATACTTTTCTGGTCGACCTTCGATATGAACCACACCGGCGTCACCATTATCGAGTTCAAGAACAATAAGGACGGCTTCACGGCACCCATCTGCCTCGCCGTTTCCGACACCTCGCATCTATATGCGGAAAGACTTCCGCTGAGATTCGCAAACGGAACAAAGCTTTAACAGTAAAAAGGGAGGATTGCATCCTCCCTTTTTTGTTACGCGTTTTGATATTTCTGCTTTGTCTGTTGGACCTGCTGCTGAGGTGCCTGCGTCGAGGGATACCAGCCCTTCTGCTCCATCTTTGCATACACGTCGTTCTGGATACAGAGGCAGTCGTTAAGCGCCTGCTTAAAAGCGGCGTTGACGTTGGGGGTCGACGATTCGATGGTGCCGTGCATAAAGATGTCGCAAGCGTTCTTCACGCTTGTGAGAATGTTGTCCATAATTACCTGATCCTGCATAACGTCCTCCTTAAAGCAAATTGTAGATGCGGTCAAAGGTCTGCTGCTGCTTCTGTGCGATGCCCTGTACGAAGTTGGAAAGCTCGGTGTCGCCTAACTGATTGGAAAAATCGGTACAGACTGTTTTGATCTGCTTGAGATGACCGAGCGCGTCCTCGATATAGAGTAATTCCTTGGGTGACATAAAAATACCTCCGAAATTTAGATTGTACGTCTATTGTTGCCGATGCGCGTTTTGCATATTCGCGAAATTTTCAAAAAGTTTTGCTTGAATCCGGCAAGATGCTGTGATAATATGAAATTAAGCTAATTTAACGGAGGCAGTTATGGCAGGCTACGACAGACTTTACGCTTTATTGATCGAGGAATTGAATCAGCTTTCTCAGGAGGGAAGAGACATTGACGTCGAGTCCTACCGCGCGCGTATCAACGCTTGCAACGAGGACAAGACGGCGCTTATGGCGATATACAGCGAGCTTTGCGATCTTAAATGCAGAGAGGATTTTCCCTACGTTGAGCCGAGTGAGCTTGACGAGATATATGCGGAAAGCGACGTGGATTCGCTGCCCGACGACAAATACACTCCCGTTGACGTCGATTATTTCTACGGCGCGTGGCTCGGACGCTGTATCGGCTGTGCGCTCGGTCAGCCTGTCGAGGGCTGGGCATCGCAGAGGATAATCGATTGGTACAAAAACGCGGGGAAGTACCCCATCAGGTACTTCGTTCCCACCGTTTCGGGCTCCGACCGCAACGAGGGTCTCGCGACCGACGAGCATCTTTGCGGTATGCCGCTCGACGATGACACGAGGTTCACCGTCATATTCTATCTTTTGCTTAAGGAAAAGGGATATGATTTTGATTCGTGGGATATCGGAAGCCATTGGGCGTGGAACCTGCCGTTCAGATTTGTCTGTACCGCAGAAACGCAGGCTTATCTCAATTACATAAACGTTGATATTTTCACCCCTTGGTGGAAGCCCGAAAACGCGATGGATCTGCTTAAGAGCGAGAGGGTGAACAGCTATCTCAATCCCTATCGTGAATGGATCGGCGCTCAGATACGCTGTGACGCGTTTGCTTACGCCGCGGCGGGTATGCCTAAGCTTGCATCGAGGCTTGCACATACAGACGCATATTTTTCGCACGTCAAAAACGGCATCTACGGCGAAATGTTCTTTGCCGCGCTTATCGCATCTGCATTTACCGAAAAGGACGTGGATAAATGCTTCGAAAACGCGCTTGCCGTCATTCCCAAGAAAAGCCGATTCTACGAGGATGCGGTTTGGGCTAGAGAGCTGGCTCTGAGCGATATTTCGCGCGATGAGCTTATAAAAACGCTTATCGAGCGCGGCAGCAGATACAGCTGGGTGCATACCATCAACAACGCGACGTTCTGCATCGCGGCAATAATGCGCTATAAAAACGACTTCCGCGAATCTGTTGCCTTTGCGGTTGAATGCGGCGCGGATACCGACTGCAACGGCGCGACGGTAGGCTCGTTTATGGGTGCGCTGCTCGGCGGCAGAGAGGTTCCCGACGACCTTAAGGACGGTATGAAGGACACCTTCAGCGTGGGCGTTTCGCCTTACGATAATTATTCCATCAAGGCGTTCGGAGACGAGATAAAGGCACTCCACGACAGCCTCAATAAATGATAAAATCAGGCGTGTATCGGTAAATATCGGTGCACGCCTGAGTATTTTTTCGCCCTGAGCGCTATATAATTGTACAAGCGGAGGCGAGTGACGGAAAATATTTTTATCAAAATCGACAATAATAAAAAAACAGAAAAAAACTTTAAAAAATGACTTGACAAAATCGGTCGAAATAAGTACAATAGCATACGGTTAGTCGATGCTAACTGCATTGTTGACGACGGCTTGCTTGTCAATTCTGTTCTGAAAGGGAAGGGTACAGGGTATGAACCTAAGGGACGCAGTTGAAGGTAAAGAATACATCATTCGTCAGATCGAAACCGACGATGAGGAGCTGAACGCGTTTTTGTTTTCGCTCGGCTGCTACAGCGGCGAGGCGATAACGGTGGTCTCGAAGAAGAGAGGAAGCCTTGTTGTTTCCATCAAGGACGCGAGATACAGCATAGATAACCAGCTCGCAGAGGCTATTCTTGTCTGAAAAACAATCAAATATGCGATTGTTTTTTTACAGACCGGTTAGCCTACGCTAACTTAAGTTGAGTTGTATATAAACAAGATATATTCCGGAGGAAAAATCATGAGAATCGCATTGACGGGCAACCCCAACTCGGGCAAGACCACAATGTACAACGCGCTCACCGGCAGCAGTGAAAAGGTAGGCAACTGGGCGGGCGTTACCGTAGACAAAAAGGAGCATCCCATAAAAAAGGCGTATTGCACGGGCGACGCACAGCTTATCGCGGTCGATCTTCCCGGTGCATACTCGATGTCTCCCTTTACGAGTGAGGAAAGCATCACAAGCTCGTACGTTTTGAAGGAAAATCCCGACGTTATCATCAATATCGTCGATGCGACCAATCTTTCGCGAAGCCTGTTCTTCACGACTCAGCTTCTTGAGCTCGGCATTCCCGTAGTCGTTGCGCTTAACAAGAAGGACATCAACGACAAGAAGGAAACCGTCATCGACACGAAAAAGCTTTCCGAAAAGCTCGGCGTGCCCGTTATAGATACTATTTCGACCTCTAACGAGGGCTTGAGGGAGATCGTCTCCGCGGCGGTCAATCAGGTCGGCAAGAGCCACACCGCACCCTATACGCAGGGCGACGTTGATCTTGGCGACAAAAAGGCTGTCGAGGCGGCTGACCGCAAGAGATTCGAGTTTGTAAACAAGATCGTCAAATCGGTCGAGACCCGCAAGGTCCGCACCAGCGAAAAGAACTTCGGCGATAAGATCGACGCTGTTCTCACCAACAAGTGGCTGGGTATTCCCATTTTCGCACTCGTGATGTGGGCGGTGTTCTGGATCTCGCAGGTCGGCGTGGGTCCCTGGATCGCAGAGGGCTATGAATTTGAAAACGGTACGGTTATCCCCGGTCTCGTTACGCTTATAGAAATGTTCGGCGAATGGGTCGCAGGTCTTATCGAAAACGCGTCTCCCATTCTTCAGACCGTCGTTGTTGACGGTATTATCGGCGGCGTCGGTGCGGTCATCGGATTTTTGCCGCTCGTAATGGTAATGTACTTCCTCCTCGCACTTCTTGAGGACTGCGGATATATGTCCCGCGTTGCCGTTATCCTCGACCCGATCTTCAAGAAGGTCGGTCTTTCGGGCAAGTCGGTAATCCCCTTCGTTATCGGCACGGGCTGTGCGGTTCCCGGCGTTATGGCTTGCCGTACCATTCGTGACGAGCGTGAGCGCAGAGCTACCGCTATGCTCGCTCCCTTTATTCCTTGCGGTGCAAAGATTCCCGTAATTGCGCTTCTTTCGGGACTTTTCTTCCCCGAATCCTCTTGGGTTTCGCCTCTTATGTACTTCCTCGGCCTTGTGCTGATATTCCTCGGCGCATTGCTTATTAAATGGGTCTCCGGATATAAATATAAAAAATCCTACTTTATAATCGAGCTTCCCGAATACAAGCTTCCTTCTCTCTGGAACGCAGTCAAGTCGATGTGCGCACGCGGCTGGTCCTACATAGTCAAGGCGGGCACGATCATCCTTCTCTGCAACTCGATCGTCACCATTATGCTCAACTATTCCTGGACGCTCAAGGCTGTAGATCCCACCGAGTCCATCCTTCACGATATCGCATCGCCCTTCGCATTCCTTCTCATCCCCTTGGGCTTCGGCTTGTGGCAGCTTGCGGCAGCGGCTATCACCGGCTTCATCGCAAAGGAAGAGGTCGTCGGTACTCTCGGTGCAGTATTTACCGCGCTTGCGGTCAACGAGGACTTCGAGCTTCTTCAGTCGGGCAACGGCGAGGCTGTTCTCGGCATCAACGCGGCTGCAGGTCTTGCTTATCTTATGTTCAACCTCTTTACGCCCCCCTGCTTCGCGGCAATCGGCGCAATGAATGCCGAGATAAAGAGCAAAAAGTGGCTCTTTGCGGGCATCGGCCTTCAGTTCGCGATCGCATACGTGCTTTCCTTCCTGGTTTACCAGATAGGCACTCTCGCTACCGAATCGACCCTTGGCAACGGCTTTATCGGCGGCTTGGTCGCGGTGATCGCGATCATCACGCTCGTTGCTGCGCTTGCCATCAGATCCAACGCCAAGGCCAAGCGCGAATACGCTGCAAAGAAATTAAGCACAAAATAAAGCATAAAGGAGTTAAGCCATGTACGTTGACGTTATAGTTTCGGTCATATTGATCGCCATCATCGGCGGGATTGTGGCTTATATCGTAAAGGCAAAAAAACGCGGTGAAAAGTGCATCGGCTGTCCCTACGCAAAGCAGTGCGGCGGCAAATGCAACGGAGGCTGCGGTACAAGCAACGAAAACAAAAAATAAGAAAAAACGGCATTGGACCAAAGGTCGAATGCCGTTTTTTGTTGATGACGCTCAGGAAAGCTTGCTTATGTATTTGTCTGCAAGCGCGTCGTTGGGGACGAAAAAGCGGAGTGTAGCTTTATCATCCTCGCTCGTGTATACAGTAAGAGAGCATTTTTTGTTTCCCTTGGGGAATTCGGTCTCCTCAAAGGAGAATTCTGTTTTGACCGCGCCCTTCGTCGTGATATCACCGTCGAAAACTATGCTGTCTGATATCAGGTCGTACACCGTGGTGAAGATCTTCAGCAGCTTTCCGTTTTCCGAAATCGCGGTCACGAAGTATTTGCTGGTGCGCACGCGCCCGTCGCTGCCCGAGACGAAGCGTGTTTCACTGTCCTCGCGGATAAAGCCGTAAAAGTAGGAAAATTCGCGTGCGTCAAGCGTTTCCTTTCCGTAGCTTTTGCCGTCGAGCTTTGATTTGTATTCCTCGACCGAGCCTGCGATACGCTCGTCTATATCCTTGTCGGATACCTGTATGCCCGAGGAAATGAAGAAGCCGAGTACGCCCAAGGCGGCAAGCGGAAGCCCATAGCCCCACCAATATGCCGCGCCGATTATCAATCCGACGGCGATGACGGCGATGCTTGCAACGTAGATCTTTCTGCCGACGTTGCTTCCGAAATATTTGTCCAGACGTTTTTTCATAAATACCTCCTGTAGGTTATGAATTGATTTTACACCATGCATAAGCGTTAGTCAATAAACGGTAGGTTGAACCGCCTCTACCGTTCATTGAAATCAACGAGTGATGTTTTGGTTCTCGCTCTGCGGTCGATTATGTGTTTTCATATATATAGTGTCACGAAATGCGAAAAGGTTAGGTAATGTTATGAAAAAAATCAAAAATGTAACAAAAGGTTGACAATGATGGATATTTGTTTTATATTTAATATGTAATATTATCCTTTGGAGGATATTCCGATGAACAATATTCCCGAAACCTTCGGCTCGCTTGTATTTAACCGCGAGGTTATGAAGGAAAGACTTCCCGAAGAAGTATATAAATCTCTTAAGCACACCATTCAGCGCGGTGATGATCTCGATATCACCGTGGCGAACGTCGTCGCCGAGGCTATGAAGGACTGGGCGATCGAAAAGGGTGCGACTCACTATACCCATTGGTTCCAGCCGATGACGGGCATCACCGCCGAAAAGCACGACGGGTTCATCACCCCCGACGGCAAGGGCGGGGTAATAATGTCCTTCTCGGGTAAGGAGCTTATCAAGGGTGAGCCCGACGCGTCGAGCTTCCCCTCGGGCGGTCTGCGCGCGACTTTTGAGGCACGCGGATATACCGCTTGGGACCCTACCTCCTACGCAGTCATCAAGGACGGCTCGCTTTGCATCCCGAGCGTTTTCTGCTCGTATGGCGGCGAGGCGCTCGATAAAAAGACCCCGCTCCTTCGCTCTATGGAGGCGATCAACGAGCAGGCACTGCGCATTCTGAAGCTGTTCGGAACCGAGGCGAAGCACGTTGAGCCCAACTGCGGACCCGAGCAGGAGTATTTCCTCGTTGATAAGGAGATATTCAATAAAAGAGAAGACCTTGTCGTTTGCGGCAGAACGCTTTTCGGCGCAAAGCCTCCCAAGGGACAGGAGCTTGAGGACCACTACTTCGGTGCTATCAAGCCGAGGATATCGGCGTTTATGAAGGAGCTTGACGAGGAGCTCTGGAAGCTCGGCGTGCTTGCAAAGACCAAGCATAACGAGGCGGCTCCCTGCCAGCACGAGCTTGCGCCTATTTTCGGCTCGGCAAACGCCGCGACCGACCATAACCAGCTCACGATGGAGACCATGAAAAAGGTCGCCGACCGTCACGGCTTGGTCTGCATCCTGCAGGAAAAGCCCTTCGAGGGCATCAACGGCAGCGGTAAGCACGACAACTGGTCGCTTTCCACCGACAAGGGAATGAACCTTCTCGCGCCCGGCAAGAACCCTTATGAAAACGCGCAGTTCCTTTTGTTCCTTTGCGCCGTTATCAAGGCGGTAGACGAGCATCAGGACCTTCTTCGAATTTCTGTTGCGACGGCGGGCAACGATCACCGTCTCGGCGCTCACGAGGCGCCTCCTGCAATCGTTTCGATGTTCCTTGGCGACGAGCTTACCGCAATACTCGAGGCTATCGACGAGGGCGTTCCCTATTACGGCACGCAGAAGCTGCAGATGGAGATCGGCGTTCACGTCCTTCCTACCTTTCCGAAGGATACCACCGACAGAAACCGCACAAGTCCCTTTGCCTTCACCGGCAATAAGTTTGAATTCCGTATGCCGGGCTCGGCAATGTCGGTTGCCGAACCGAACGTTGTTATAAACACCATCGTTGCCGAAAGCCTTATGCAGTTCGCGGACGAGCTTGAGTCGGCATCCGACTTCCGTTCGGCTCTTAACGACCTCATCCGCCGCACCATCAAAAAGCATAAGAGGATCATCTTTAACGGCGACGGCTATTCGGTAGATTGGACCCGCGAGGCGGAAAGACGCGGGCTTCTGAACCTGCCCACCACCGCCGACGCGCTTCCCTATTTCGTGAGTGAGGGTAATATTGAGCTGTTCTCGCGTCATAAGGTATATACAGAAAAGGAGCTTCGCTCGCGTCACGACATTCTGCTTGAGTCCTACTGCAAGATAGTCGCCATCGAGGCGATCACAATGTGCGATATGGCGTCGCGCGATATTATCCCTGCAGTCGAGTCGTACGTTTTGAAGCTTGCGAAGACGGTAAACGCGCTTAAATCTGCGGATGCGCCCATTCCTCATCACACCCGCGCGACTCTTACCCGTCTTGTCGAGCTTTCCGACGAAATGACGGCGTCGCTTGCACTTTTACGTGCCAACGCGGAATACGCACAGAAGAATCTTTCGAGCAACAGGTGCGGCGAGTTCTGCCGTGACGAGGTTATTCCCAAAATGCGCGACCTCAGACGTGCCGCTGACGAGGCGGAGACCCTGACCGAGCGCAGCTTCTGGCCCTTCCCGACTTACGGCGATCTGCTTTATTATAATTAATCGCAAAAATACAAATAATGAATAAAAAAGGGAGAAGTATTATGAAAAGAACCACCAATCGTGTATTGGCGCTTCTGTCCGCCGTTATGATGGCCGTTTTGCTGCTTCCTGCGTCCGCTCTCGGCGAAGACACGTTTACCGTAGATTATTCGGTCGATGCCTCCACCATGAACGAATGGAAACAGTATTTCGGCATAGAAAACGGCAGCACCGCCAATGCAGGCGGGATCTGGCTTGACAAATCGGTGTTCACCGATACGAGCGAGTTTCCCGCAAACACCGTGACGCTTGACGACGGCAACGTAATGGTTGCACTTTCGGCGCTTGCGTCCAACAAGACGGTCGTCGGCTACGACAACGTTCCTACCGACACCATTTTCGTGCTCGACGTTTCGATGTCGATGCGCACAAGCCTTGACGAGCTCGTCGAGGCGGCTAACGCGTCCATCAAGACGCTTTTCGAGCTCAATGCACAGAACCGAATCGGCGTTGTCCTTTATTCGGGTCACTGGAACATCGGTGCATCCAACACCGAAACGGCGGACGTTATCCTTACGGTCGACCGTTACACCTCCTGGAATGCGGAGGGTGACTTCCTCTTCTATGAATACGAGGAGGACGGCGATGAAAACAACATCTTCGACGACCACGTTCGCGTGCGCGTCGCAGACGGAGTTACCGACAGTGCCGGCAACACCGTTTCTACCGATCTGGGCAGAAACTACGGCGGCTCGACTTATATTCAGAATGCGCTTTACAAGGCATACCAGACCTTTGACGCGGTGGAAAGCACCATCGTCGAGGAGGGTATACAGAAAGGCGCGAAGCGAATCCCCGTTATGGTATTTATGAGCGACGGTGCACCTACATGCGCTACCACCGACTACGCAAGCGTCGGAACGAGTAACGTTTCCAACGGCAAGGACATCAGCGGCGAGGTTGCCGACGTTGCATTTATCACCCAGCTTACCGCGGCGTTCGTGCGCGGCAAGGTCGAGGAAAAGTACGAGCAGGAAATGCTGTTCTACTCGCTCGGCGGTGTGGGCACCCGCAATTCCGATTACGCAAAAAGCGTTCTTAATCCCAAGGGCGTAACCACCGCGCTTTGGCAGAGCTACGTCAACGCAAACGGCGCAGATATGTCTGTTTACGTTCCCACGATCGACAAGATAAACGATGACGGAACGCTTAATTGGTATTCCCCCACGATCGCGACGGGCAACAGTTACTGTATCGAGAATCAGGATTACGTCGACGCGTTCTATATGTCCGAAAACGTAAACGACCTTATCGATAATTTCAAGGACATTATCGAGGCGATCAATATTCAGACCAAATATTATCCCACCGATACCGACGGCTCGGATGCCGACAACAGCGGCTACGTTACCTTTATCGACGAGATCGGTGAGTATATGGAGGTCAAGTCGATCGAGGGCATCCTTCTCGGCGACACCCTGTTCGACGGTGCGATGCTCACCTCGCTTCTTAACAATTCGGATAACGGGCTCGGTACGGTAGACACCCCGACCGCGCTCGGCGATAAGGTCATTCAGGCGGTAAGAAGCCGAATCGGCGTCGATCTTGAGACCGGCAGAATGCTCTTTGACAGCGCGTACAAATACGGTCAGCTCAGCTACACGAGCGACACCGAATTTTCCAACTATATCGGTTGGTACGCTAAGGCTGACGGAAGCTATTGCGGCTTCTGGGCTGACGGCGTGACCGAAGCTCCCGCAGACGCGGCGTATATCAACCGCTCCTACGGCTTCTTGGGCGAAATGGGCGACAGCGATATGCTCTTTATGTACGTTATGGTGCAGGAGGAGATTGCAAGCGGCAACCAGACCATGATCTGGAAGATCCCCGCGGCGCTCGTTCCCGTTGTTCAGTATAACGTCGTATTCGACGGCGAAAGCGTCGAGCTTTCCGAAAATATTTCGCTTGAAGTGCAGGAATCCGAGCCCATCCGTCTCGTTTTCGAGGTCGGTATGGACGATGCCATCAACGAGGAAACCATTTCCGAAATAATGGCGGATGCAGGCAATAAGAACAAGACCGAAAACGGCTATTGTTTCTTCAGTAACCTTTGGGAATCCGATGCAAGCGGAGACGTTTATGCGGATATCGCGGCAAATGCGCACTTCAACCCCTCGACAGCTAACGAAAGATATTACTTTGCGGCTGATGCCGATATGTATTATCTCGAGGCGGGCGACTATATAAGGATCGACTGGTGGAACGAATCCTACTTCGATCCCAACAGGACCTTCTATGCGGCAAGAACCGTTTACGAGTTTACCGAGGATCCCAACGACGGCGATGCCGCTGTTGCGAAAACCGTGTTCGAGCCTATCACCGAATCGGCATTCAAAGCAAAGAAGAAGGGTGACGACGGATTCTGGTATATCCCGAGCGGCACGGTAAGGCTTATCGGCTCCGAGGTCAACGTTGACAAGGCTGAAAATACCTCGGGCACGCTGTCTTACGTCGCGATCCCTCACGTCGATATGCTTGACGACGGCACCTATGAGGCGGGCACTCTGCTCGGTAATAACGTAAGGATCACCGTTACGGTAGACGTTGACGATACCGATCCTACGCCCGATCCCGATCCCGACCCCGATCCTGATCCTGATCCCGACCCTGACCCCGATCCCGATCCTACTCCGGATCCTGATCCTGAACCTACCCCCGATCCCGAACCCGCGCCCGATCCCGAGCCCGATGAACCCGTGGTTCCCGGCGACGCAAGCAATATGCTTGTTTGGGCGATCGTTCTCGCTTCGGCAGCTCTTGCGACCCTGAAAATTGCACCCAAGCTTAAGAACCGCAATTTCTAAGGGTTGACCCGACGACACAAAAAAGACCCGACGTTGCCCAAGTGTTCTTAAGGACACTTGGGCAGTTTTATTCGCCTCATGGGGTCCCCACAAAACATAGTTTTGTGGGGTTATTCATTCGGCGAGTGATATTGCTACGCAGTGATATTCGGCTAACGCCGAGTGTTATTCGCTTTGCGAGTTTTAAAAGGCGAATAAAATATCACGCTTTTGCAATATCTCGCCTGTGGTGAGGTATGCAAAGCATATCACGATTGCCGTCGGCAATCATATCACTCTTTGCGCAGCAAAGAATATCACTATATAAAAAGTACAACCCGAAAAAGAGTTTTGTTTTCTCTTCTTCGGGTTGTTTTGTCTTATACTGTTACAAGCAGGGAATTTGTGTGCCAAATTCCGTTTCCTTATAGAAAACTGTCCTTAGGTAACCCATTCCTTCGTCGGGTCTTTTGCATTGATCGTACAAGGCTTACTGTATCATAAACGACTTTGCGTATTCGGTGAAGTCGGGCTTGTAAAGCGCGTAATCTGCCTTGAGGCAGGCGAACTGAACGCACCAGAACGCACCGTCGCCCTTGAAGATGGCATTAAAATACTTGTACTCGAGGTTTTCCTCTTTATTATAGAAGGAGTACTCGAAAACGGTTATGTCGTCGATTGCGTAAAGCTCGGTCGCGGTGCCGTTATCGTTGGCGGCACGGAGCATTTCGCCGTACTGCGCGAGGCTGTAATCGCCAAAGCCCTCAAGCTTGGTGAAGGGCTCCTTGAGCACGAAAACGCTAACGTCCTTGGAAATGTACGATGCGGTATAATCGGTGTTGGAGTCCTCGCGGAACGCCTCGGTAAGCGTTATCGAAAAGCCGTCCTCGTGCGTGAACTGCAGCTCCTTTACCGAATCACCGCCGCAGGATGCAAGGCTGAAAAGCGTTAAAAACAATAAAAATACAGCGACACTCTTTTTCATAAATAGCTCCTTGATTTTACTGGATTAAGTATAACACATCGCATAAAGCCTGTCAAGCGGTTGAAAATTCATAATTTCGATGAGGATTTTTGCGCGTTGGCTCGTATAATATATGAACCGACAGTTTATTGACAATGAAAATGCATCGGCGTATAATTGTTGCAGGGAGGAAACGTGTTATGAAAAAATTATTGCTGCTTATGCTTGCCTTTATTCTTCTTTTTGTCTCCTGCAAGGGCGGGGAAGAGACGGCTGAGAGCTCGCTTGTCGAGAGCGATGAGCTTCAGTCCTCCGAGACGACCGAAAGCAGTAAGGACGCCGAAAGCGGTTTTGACGTCGGCTTCGGGCTCGATGCCGACGCGATAAAGTACGTGCATATAACCACGCTGCCCGAAAGCATCGATATTAAGTGTCATTCATACGACGCGATACAACGTATGGTATATTATCTCAACGGCCTGGAGACGGAGGATGATTTCGAGGAAAACCCCGACGAATACACGGGGATGTCCTACGTGATCATTTTCAAATGCAAGGACGGTACGACGAGGGAGATCATACATTTCGGCAACATGTTCGTCAAGGAGGTCGGAGACGACTGGAAAAGGATGAACTACGATGATGCGAGCAGGATCGAGGATATCGTGAAAACACTCGACGCAGACCCTAATGGGCTTGACGGTGAGGAGATTATCGCATCTGCAAGGCTTGCCGCGGCGGAAAAGTACCCTGTGATCAACGAGGGTGACTTCAAGGCGAGTCTTTCCACGATTCACGACGGTCGTGTGAAGGTCGAGCTTGATCTGTATATCTTCGGCTACGATACTTATGAAAGCTATCACGTGATGCACGACGAGCGTGGCGAGATACTCGAAATAAAGTCGATAAATGAAGCCGAATATTCGCGTTATCTGCCATACGTTACCGAAGAGAGCGTCCGCGATGCCGAGGAGGCGCTTGATAAAAGCCTTGCCGGATATGATCGAAGCTCGGGATATTATATTTCCTTTGACTCCGACGGCTATCTTTGCCTTTGTGCAGAGGTGATAGTCGATATAGAACCGCCCTCTTCAGATGAAGACGGTGAATTGGTTGGAGGCTGCGGCATCGACCACGAGCATATCTTTTTCAGCGAGCGTATCTCCTCCAAGGCGTTCGCCGAATAGATTCAATCGCCCCGAAAACAGCCGTTTTTCGGAGATACGATTAAAAAGCACCCTTCGCCGTTCGGCGAAAGGTGCTTCTTTTCTTCGAAAGAGTAACTAAACGGAGTAGAATCGAGGTAAAAGTAACCAAAAGTAGTGTGAATTACAAAGCAACTATAATCTGCTTTACTGTATTGTAGAAATATTCCAAACTCATCAGACGATACTCTATGTCATCATCCGCTTCATCCTCGTCATATGCGATTGTAAATTCATTGGGGTGAATTTGTAACTCTACGAAATATTTTCCTTTGCGTGCTTGTACGGACACGCATTTATAATCACCAAGCCAATCAATGTGGATTTCAATCTTGGTTAACCCCATAGCTGATAGTTTTTCTTCAAATTGTTCATCTATCCAATTCTGCAAGATATCATCAAAAGTAGTGTGTTCCGGTTTTGCTGCCAAATATGCTTTGATTCTTTTCTTTTTTGAGAAGAACATAAGAAACTCCTTTCGATGCGTCAAATTCTTACTATTTTAGCCACAGAATAGCATAAACTCGTGATTATTTCAAGTCAATGAATATCACTGAATTTAGTGAAATATTTGCCTTGCGGCAAATGTGAAATAATGACCTGCGGTCATTGTGAAATATTCGGTGTGCCACCGAATGTGAAATGAAATAAATCCACTCACGCCCGCAGACATTTCACACACCGCAGGCGTATTTCACGCACGAAGTGCATTTCACAAATCCCGCAAGGGATTTATTCCGTTGAAAAGAGCCCACCTTTGTCTACGACAAAGGTGGGCTCTTTTCTGGGGTGGCTGACCGGGTTCGAACCGGCGACCCCCAGGGCCACAACCTGGTACTCTAACCAGCTGAGCTACAGCCACCATA
>JAFXDO010000045.1 GCA_017563195.1 Clostridia bacterium
GGGAGGGCTACAGGAATTGAATGCTCACAAAAAGAAAATAATTGCACCGATTATCATAACGGCTATTTTAATATTATATTACATTACATACTTTGGATTCTTAATTTCTTTGCTTAACGGGATTTGGAAATACGTCCTGGGCATTATCCCGCTTGTTCTTTCGGGAATTATGATTTATGTATGCATAGAGAGAATTAATGAAATACAGAAAGGTGAGGAAGATGATATTAGTAAATACTGATTTTATCAGCGGAAAAGAATTGGAGACGCTATCTCTTGTGAAAGGAAGCACAATTCAATCAAAGCACATTGGCAAAGACATTGCGCAAAGCTTCAAAACCTTGGTTGGCGGAGAACTCAAGGCCTATAACGAAATGATGAATGAGGCGCGGGCCCTTGCCACCAAAAGAATGGTTGCAGAAGCAGAAGAATTGGGTGCGGATGCGATTGTGAACATTCGTTATGCTTCTTCTGCTGTTATGCAGGGCGCTGCGGAAGTAATTGTATACGGAACAGCCGTTAAGTTTATAAATAAGTAATTTCCCACTTTTGCTGATAGCACCACAGGCTGCTATCAAGGCGTCCAAGTAATCGGATTCATAAATCAAAACGATCCGCCCGAGTTATTCGGGCGGTTTTTTCTATATATTGAATAAGCGCAATGCTTATGCTATAATGATTAAAAGAGGCGATCTTATGGGATTTTTTAAAATTTTCAATAGCCGTAAACGCAGCATTGAAGCCGAATGTTTGCCTTACAATAAAATTATTTTTTAAAATACAAAAATCATAAAACCGAATCCTCAATTCGCTTCCCTAATAAGTCGAAATCAAAAAACAAAGGAGTACTTTTCATGAACAAAAAGAAAATCGGAACTATCGCTGCTATCATATGCGGAGCATCTTTTTTGCTTTGGATGATATTGATCTTCACCGGTGCTTGCTTTTCCGGACACAAAATCAGTCCTATTGCAATATTTACATTATTTACCTTTTTTATCTCCGGAGCAACAGCGACAATTTGTTTGGCAGAATCCCTAATCAAATTTGTCGGCAAATCTTTTTCCGCAGGATTTAACGGAACAAATTTTATCCCCTCTGAAGAAAAAGCATTTTGCACTCATTGCGGAAAGCAGATCACAAAGGGCAACAAGTTCTGCCCTCATTGCGGCGGCAAATGCAGTAACGACTGACCTAACGACAAAAGCGTTTCCTTGGGCGATGCGCCACAGTGAGAAAACGGTTTTGCGCTACCGTTTTGCCCTGTAACTTAGCCAAAAAACCTTGAAATACGTTGGTATTTCTTCGTTTTTCGTCGTCGTTACAGAACAAATCGCATACGCGCAAAACTGCTGCGCACCTTAAAATCAGATAGTTTTGTCGCAAGACAAAGAAGAAATCCGCGATAATACGAGCGTATATCGCGGATTTTTGATGCAGTATTGTGCAAAATTGGCGATTTTAAGGCGATTTATCACTATGGTGCATCGCCCTTTATTTTACTTGCTCAGCTTCTCGTCAATAGCGGCTGCGGCGGTCTTGCCCGCGCCCATTGCGAGGATAACGGTTGCGGCACCGGTCACGGCGTCGCCGCCCGCGTATACGTTTTCACGCGAGGTAAGGCCGTTTTCGTCGGCAATGATGCCGCCCCACTTTTCGGTATCAAGCCCTGCGGTGGTGGACTTGATGAGGGGGTTGGGCGAGGTGCCTATCGCCATAATAACGCAGTCGACGTCAAGCACGAACTCGCTGCCTTCCTTGACAACGGGGCGTCTTCTGCCCGATGCATCGGGCTCGCCCAACGTCATTTCAACGCATTCCATACCGCCGACCATACCGTTTTCGCCCTTAAGAATCTTCGTCGGGTTGGTGAGGAGCTTGAATATTACGCCCTCCTCCTTAGCGTGCTCGACCTCCTCGGCTCTTGCGGGAAGCTCGCTTTCGCCGCGACGGTAAACTATGTAAACCTCGTCGGCACCGAGACGCAATGCACTTCTTGCCGCGTCCATCGCAACGTTACCGCCGCCGCAAACTGCGACCCTCTTCGCGTGGAAGATGGGAGTCTTGCTGTCGTCGCGGTATGCCTTCATAAGATTGATACGGGTAAGGAACTCGTTAGCCGAGTAAACGCCCTTGAGGTTTTCGCCCTCGATGCCCATAAATCTGGGGAGACCTGCGCCCGAGCCGATGAATACCGCCTCGAAGCCCTCCTCCTGCATAAGCTCGTCTATGGAGATGGTCTTGCCGACAACGTAGTTGGTTCTGATTTCTACACCGAGTGCCTTGAGCGTTTCGATTTCCTTTGCAACGATCGCCTTGGGAAGACGGAATTCGGGAATACCGTAAACAAGCACGCCGCCCGCTACGTGTAAAGCCTCGAAAACCGTGACCTTGTAGCCCTTCTTCGCGAGATCGCCCGCGCAGGCAAGACCCGAGGGGCCCGAGCCGATAACGGCAACCCTGTGACCGTTGGATACGGGAGCGACGGGAAGCTCGTTGCAGTTTGCGTTGTGCCAGTCGGCAACGAAGCGTTCGAGTCGACCGATAGCGACGGGCTCGCCCTTGATGCCGCGGACGCACTTGCTTTCGCACTGCGATTCCTGCGGGCAGACTCTGCCGCATACTGCGGGAAGCGAGCTCTGGCGGGTAATTACGTTATATGCGCCCTCGAAGTCGCCCTGAGCGACAAGCGCGATAAATTCGGGGATAGCGATGTTTACGGGGCAGCCCGAAACACAGGGACGGTTTTTGCAGTTGAGGCAGCGCTGTGCCTCGTCGATAGCCTGCTCCGCGGTGTAGCCGAGCGCAACCTCTTGGAAGTTGCGTGCGCGGACTACGGGGTCCTGATGGGGCATGGGATTCTTTTTCAAAGACATATTAGGCATTTTGTTTTCCTCCCCTTACACCGTTTTATTCAAAAGATTGCAGGTGTCTTCGTATGCGTGACGCTCGAAATCGCGATACATCGAGCCTCTTTCCATAGCCTCGTCGAAATCGACCTCGTGTCCGTCGAAATCGGGGCCGTCAACGCAGGCAAACTTCACCTTACCGCCAACGGTAAGACGGCAGCCGCCGCACATACCCGTGCCGTCGATCATAATGGGGTTCATGCTGACGGTGGTCTTGATGCCGTATTCCTTGGTGAGCTTGCAGACGAACTTCATCATAATAAGCGGACCGATGGCGATGACCTCGTCATACTTTTCTCCGCTTTCGATAAGCTTCTTCAGCGCGTCGGTAACGAGACCCTTTTCGCCGACGGAGCCGTCGTCGGTCATAATGAGGTACTTATCGCTGCAGGCCTCGAATTCCTCCTGAAGGATAACGAGATCCTTGTTACGGAAGCCGACGACAGAGTGGACCTCTGCGCCGAGCTCGTGAAGCTTCTTTGCAACGGGGAGCGCGATGGCACAGCCGACGCCGCCACCGATAACTGCGACCTTCTTGATGCCGTCGGTTTCGGTAGCTCTGCCCAAGGGTCCGACGAAGTCCTGAATGTAATCACCCTCGTTCTTGGAATCCAAGAGCTTGGTGGTGCCGCCGACGATCTGGTAAATGATGGTGACGGTGCCTGCCTCTCGGTCGTAATCGGCGATGGTGAGGGGGATTCTTTCGCCCGCTTCGTCGACACGAAGGATGATAAACTGACCCGGTTCAGCCTTTTTTGCTATTGCGGGAGCGTAAACGACCATTTTGGAAACGGTCGGATTGAGCGACTCCTTTGATACTATTTTAAACATAATATACACCTGATTTCTCAAATCGAAATTTTGTCCGATTAATTATATCACCAAATCTTAAGAATATCAACCTTTTTTCTTGATTTTCAATAAATTCCATAGTATAATGTAAAATGTATAACGTTTGTGATTGTTTTTTGTGTGTTTCACAACCGTTTGCACACCGAATATGATGGAAATCCCATATTTTTCGGCGACATGTGCGTCGAAAAATATCAACGGAGGTTTAAGGCATGAATCTTCTTATCAAAAACGTCATCCTGCCCGACGGCGACAAATTAAAGACCGTCGACATCGCGGTTACCGACGGAATCATCAAAAAGATCGGCAAGGTCGAGGATTTCGCCGCAGACGAAACGATCGAGGGCGGCAACCGACTCGCGATTCCCGCGTTCGTCAACGCGCACACTCATATGTATATGTCGACGCTTCGAAACGCGGCGGACGACCTTCCCTTTATGGAATGGCTCTTCAACGGCGTAATGCCCAAGGAGGACAGGCTCGACAACGAGCAGGCGTACTGGGGCTCGCTGCTCTCCTGCGCCGAAATGATAAAGCGCGGCTGTGCGACGTTTTGCGATATGCACCTCTTCCCCGGCAATTCGGCACGCGCGGCTGTACAAAGCGGTATGCGCGCGGTGGTTTCGCGCGGGCTTGTCGGCAGCGAGGGCGGTCAGAAGCGACTTGACGACCAGCTCAAGGAGATCGAGGAATGGAAGCACGAAAAGAACATAAAATTTATGCTTGCGCCTCACGCTATTTATACCTGCGACAAGGAATACCTGCTTAAGATCTCGAGCGAGGCAAAGCGGCTCGGACTCGGGCTCAACATCCATCTTTCGGAAAGCAAGGCTGAATTCTCCGACTGCATGCGCGACAACGGCTGCACCCCGACCGAATACGTCGCGTCGCTCGGTCTGCTCGAAAACAAAACGCTTGCCGCACACTGCGTTCAGTTGACCGAAAACGACATTTCGCTTCTCGCAAAATACAACGTGTCGGTAGCCTCGAACCCCAAGTCGAACCTCAAGCTCGGCAACGGCATCGCACCGATATATCAGCTCGATCAAGCGGGAGTAAACGTATGTATCGGTACCGACTCGGCGGCGTCGAACAACTCGCTCAATATGTTCTCCGAGCTTAACTATATGACCCTGCTTCACAAGGGCACGAACTACGACTCAACTGCGATACCCGCGAAAAAGGCGCTCGACTTTGCAACCGTAAACGGTGCACGCGCGCTTGGGTTTGACAACCTCGGCAGGCTCGAGGAGGGTTGGGCGGCAGACATCGCGTTGCTCGACACCGACGTGCCTCAGATGATCCCGCTTCGTAACTATTACGCGGCTGTCTGCTACTGCTGCGACGGCAGCGAGACCGACACGCTCATCATCGACGGCAGGGTGGTTATGAAGCACAAGGAGCTTCTCACCATCGACACCGAGGAGCTTTACTACAACATCAACAAGATCGTGAATTTCTTGGATAATTAAGGAGAAACAAAATGTCTTACGCTATCAGAGATATATCGCTTTGGGAAAGTGGCGAAACCAAAATCCAGTGGGTAAAGAGCAACATGGACCTTCTTCGCGGCATCGAGGAGGAATTCAGCAGAACCAAGCCCTTCCAAGGGCTTCGCGTCGCGCTTTCGGTTCACCTTGAGGCGAAAACCGCTTATCTTTGCCGTGTGCTTGCGGCAGGCGGTGCAGAAATGTACATCACAGGCTCGAACCCCTTGTCCACTCAGGACGACGTTGCGGCGGCACTCGTTCACGGCGGACTAAACGTCTACGCTTGGCACGGCTGCACCGACGAGGAATACGAGGAGCACACCTCCCGCGTTATCGCAGAGGGCAAGCCCAACATCATCATCGACGACGGCGGCGACCTTGTAAATCTCATTCACACCAAGTACCGCGAGCTTCTCCCGAACGTTATCGGCGGCTGTGAGGAGACCACCACGGGCATCATCCGTCTCCACGCTATGGCGCGCGACGGCATTCTCGAGTTCCCGATGGTTCTTGTAAACGACGCAGACTGCAAGCATCTTTTCGACAACCGCTACGGCACGGGTCAGTCGGTATGGGACGGCATCAACCGCACCACCAACCTCATCGTTGCAGGCAAAAAGGTTGTTGTCGCAGGCTACGGCTGGTGCGGCAAGGGCGTTGCAATGCGCGCGAAGGGCTTGGGCGCGTCGGTCATCGTTACCGAGGTAGACCCCATCCGCGCGATGGAGGCTGTTATGGACGGCTTTGCAGTTATGCCGATGGAGGACGCGGCGAAGGAGGGCGACTTCTTCTGCACCGTCACCGGCGACTGCGAGGTCATCACCACAAAGCACTTCCCGCTTCTTAAGGACGGCGCGATACTTACCAACGCAGGTCACTTCGACGTCGAGGTCGATATGAAGGCTCTCAAGGAATACGCAACCGAATCCTTCGAGGCACGTAATAACATCATCGGCTACAAGCTTCCTAACGGCAACACGGTATACGTCATCGCTGAGGGCAGACTCGTAAACATCTGCGCAGGCGACGGACATCCCGCCGAAATTATGGATATGTCGTTTGCGATCCAGGCGCTTTCGGCGCTCCATCTCGTGACCAATCAGGGAAAGATAGGCGAAAAGCTCATCAAGGTTCCCCGCGAGGTCGACGAGGAGGTCGCACGCAGAAAGCTCGCGTTCTGGGGCTGCAAGATCGACACCCTCACCGAAAACCAGAAGAACTATCTCGGCGCTTGGCAGCATTAATCGACACAAAAATGCAATATACCGAGAGAAAACCTTTTGAAAAAGGTCTTCTCTCGGGCTCTCACCACAAAAGCCTTTAAATCACAGAACGGCTTTTGCAGATACAAAAATAACGAAAAAGGCAGAGTGTTAATATGGCAACTCCTCACAACTCCGCAAATATCGGCGACATCGCCGAAACCGTTGTAATGTGCGGCGACCCGCTTCGCGTCAAGTACATTGCAGAAACCTATCTGACAGACGCGGTCTGCTTCAACGAGGTCCGCGGAATGCTCGGCTACACCGGCTATTACAAGGGCAAGCGCGTCTCTGTAATGGGACACGGTATGGGCATGGCGAGCATCGGCATCTACTCTTACGAGCTTTACAACCACTACGGCGTTAAGAATATCATCCGCGCAGGCTCGGCGGGCGGCATCGGCGACGGTGTGAACGTACGCGATGTCATTATCGCGCAGGGCGTCTGCCACGACTCCAATTTCGCTTGGCAGTACGAGCTTCCCGGCACGTTTGCGCCGATTGCCGACTTCGAGCTTCTCAAGCTCGCCGACGCGAAGGCGAAGGAGCTCGGCATCAACGCGCGCGTAGGCAACATCTACTCCACCGACGTATTCTATGCACCCGAAAAGGTCAATTCGCAATGGAAGGATATGGGAATCCTCGGCGTCGAAATGGAGGCTGCGGCGCTTTATATGATAGCGGCGAAGGCGAAGGCTAAGGCGCTTTGCGTCTGCACGGTCAGCAACCATATGTTTACCAAGGAAGAGCTTTCGACCGAGGAGCGTCAGACGGGCTTTAACGAAATGATAACCCTTTGTCTCGACGTTGCCGCAGAGATCGAATAACAAAAACGCCGTTCGCGGGGAAACCCGTGAGCGGCGCTTCGTTCATTTTAGTCCGAGCATTGCGTTTCAGTCCTTTTGGACCGGTTCACGCTTCGATGCTCGGACTACGGAACAAAAGGGATTTACAGCATTCAATCGGCGATGCTCCATAGCGAGCAGGGAGGTATTTATGAAAAGGATCATTGCATTGCTTTTGCTTGTTTGCTTCGCGGCGGCTCTTTCCGCCTGCGAGGGGTTCAAAGGTGCAACGAGCGACGACCCGAGCGACTTCACATCCGATACGACCGTTTCGGATGAAAGTGGAAGCGTAAGCGAAGGTGAGGACACCGAGGATACGGGCAAGAGCTTGTTCGTTTCGTCGCTGGTCGGCGCGATCGATGCACCGACCGCCGAGTTTCCGACCTTTCCCGAGACTCCGGCCGACAACGGGGATATAGTGCTCGACGTCAGTCTTGCGCTTGACAGCCTCAAGAACAACGGATACGAGCTGCTGTCCTCGGACGGAGGCGGCTTGTCCGCGCTTTTCCGCGCAGATACCGAGGAAATGCGCGAGGACTGCACCGTAACCTTTGAATTAAGCGGCGAAGAGCTCGGCATCCGTATGCTTTACGATCGCACGGGTATGTACGTAACCGACGTATTGGGGCTCAGCAAAAAGTTTTATAAGCTCGCTGAAGTAAGCGACGTCGAATACAACGAAGCGATGATGGGCGGCTCATACGAGGAGGCGTTCACCCTGCTTTTGAAGGTGATCACCGACAATATAGACGAGTCGATGTTCACCCTGAAGGCCAAGAGCGTCAAGATCGACGGCGTCGAATACGGCGACGCGCAGGTGCTCACCCTCACGATCGATGACGGCACTCTCCGCAGGATATGCAACGAATGGGTGTCTGAGGTCAAAAACAGCGAAAAAAGCGGCTCGCTTTTGAGCGACGCGGATGCAGAAGCGATCAAAAAAGCGGTCGATGGAATAAAAAACATCGCCATCACAAGCAATATCGTCGACGGAAAATGCCTGTCGATGTCCTTCGAGTCGCAGATTGTCAAGCTTGACACACGCGGAAACGAGCTTGCGAAGAAAACCAACAAGGGCGAGCTTATCTTCACCGAAAACGGCTTTGACCTTCAGCTGAAGCTTTACGGGCTTTCCGACGAAAGCTTTGAGGATTACCTGAATCTCGACATAAAATACGAAAACGTCGGAAACGATTTTGACATTACCGTCACGGGCTCGAGCCTTTTCGGCGTCCCGCGGGACATCCTCACCGCCGAATTCACGGTAGACGGCGGGGTCCTCGACGGCAGCTTCTCTATCCTTTCGGGCGAGGAGCTTATCAGCTTTGACCTCTGCGTCAAGGGCGGAAGCGAGCAAGCCGTAATATCGTTAAAGAATATGCGCAGTACCGTCGACGGAGTCGAAACAGCGGACCGACTCGACGCCGAGCTGACCTTAAGTGCAACGGACAGCGGATACGGCATCTCTGCCGAGTTCGAGCTTGCAGCCGGCATCGAGGAAAGCGTCATCGAGGCACGCGGAGCCGCATCGATCACCATCGAATACACCGACGTCGAGATCGATCCCCCGACAACGCCGCTCGGCGAGCTCGGAGAATTGCTCGAGGTCTTGGATGACGCCTACGGCAAATACGAGAACGTCTTCGAGGAAAACGAACTTCTTTTCGTCGTCATCAGCGAAATGTTTTACTCCGACGAAGCAACTATGCTTTTCCGCTCGGACACCGGCATATCGATAGAGCTCCCCGCGGATTTTGAGGAAAATGCGTACGCGCTTGACTACTACACGGTACGCTGGGACAACTATTACCTTGCTATTGGCGCGGTACGTGAGGACAAAAACGTCCTGAAATCGCACGGCATTTTCACCGCACAGCAATTTCTCGACCTACTGCACGACAGCTTCTCGGGCTCGATCGGACCGATAACCGAAAGCGACGGCTTGTTCTACTTCGAGATAGAATACTTCTTGGACGACGGTACCGAAATGAAGAGTATGATCACTACTTACGTGAGTGACACCAACTTCTGGTATATTGAGACGTACGCGCTGACGGAATATTACGATGAATATAAGAGCGATATTATAGAATGGATGAAGAGCGTCAAGGTCTTCACCCCGTCCGATTCGTCGCAGGGCTCCGACGGAGATTTATAAAAATGGTCTATTTACGCCCTTGAAATAATTATAATCACAAAGAACAAGCTTCATTTTAGGGCGATGCGCCACAGTGAGAAAACGGTTTTGCGCTACCGTTTTGCCCTGTAACTTAGTCAAAAAACCTTGAAATACGTTGGTATTCCTTCGTTTTTTCGCCGTCGTTACAGAACAAATCGCATACGCGCAAAACTGCTACGCACCTTAAA
>JAFXDO010000046.1 GCA_017563195.1 Clostridia bacterium
ACTTGAAAAATATATCGCACAAAATAATGCGCTTAAGGATATTGAAACGTTAAACCAAAAAAGCATTGACCATATTATCGATAATGCTCGAAAGAAAAGCGAAGATCTTTATCCGAAGGGTATTCAGGAAAAAACCATTGAACTGATTATGGAGTATTTGAAAGTCAATAAAAATACTTGGTTTACCGGTGATGAAATTGCCGAAAAGGTAAATCTTACGGGCGTAACCGTGCGCAGATATATGAACTATCTTGCCGAATCGGGAAAAGTGGTCGGTGAGATGAATTACGAAACCGGCGGCAGACCGTGTATGCGATATAAGGTAGAGTGAGTTTTAAAAACATATATCTTTGTTTATAGCGGGCCAAATATTGACACTTGACAAAGGTGTGATTTAGAGTTAAGATGACGATGCCGAGAGGGAAGTTATGGCTCTCGGTATGTGATGCGGAGCATCAAGGTTGTGTGCGGAGCATCAAAGGCTAGGTATAAATCATAAAAAGGTTGGTGTTGGGGTTACAGCATCAACCTTTAATTATGGGGTCCCCGAAAGTCGCAAGACTTTTGGGGTGTGTTGGGGGCATCATCAAAAAAGCCGTGGGGATACAATGAAGCAAATTTGGTTCATAGCATCAAAAGAGCATCAAAGCATAGCATTTTGGATTTTGATGCTCTGAAAGTGCTTGCAAAAAGCCGGTGCTTTCAAGGGTTTTCGGACTTTTTGAGCCGCTCCAAAACCGTTGGTCCTGGGTTCAAGTCCTAGTGCCCCTGTCAAAATCCTGCATGAATTTGCAGGTTTTTTTCTTTTTCTTGCATAAATTTTCGGTTTTTAACAATTTTTATACCGATTTTTTCGGTACAACCAATATGATTGCAACGCACGTTTGTTTAGAGCATTGCTTGCGATTTTATCCGTTCCAAAACCGTCTCAACTATTCCGTCTGTTACATCATCAAAAGAACTGCAAATTTAATACATGGTTAGAAATGTTGAGCTTTAATATACCGCGTGAATTTACACTCCGTACAGAGATTGAATAAAAACACCGCCGAGAGAAATAACCCTCGGCGGTGTTTTTGTATGCTATTCAAAGCATATTGCGTATTTTTTGTTTTTGCGCAATTCGGTTTTGAAGTCCTCGGGGAAGAATTTCATTTCCTTACTCCAAAAATCCTCGCCGAGACTACGCAGATCGCCTTTTTTGATGTGAGGCAGATTCGACACCAACGGGGCGGTGTATGAATAATCGCCCTCGTCGGAGATCCTCTCGTATTCCCTGTAATGCTCAAAGCCTCTGTCAAAGTACTCAAGCGCCTTTTGAAAATCATTTGTGATTTGAGCTTCGTAATCGGCTGACTTCATATACATATGACCGAGGTCTCGGTGATAATGACCGCATCTGCCGTCTTCAAATATGGTTTCGTATAAGCGGATCAACGCTTTTTCGATTTTCGATTTGTATTCCGACGTATGCAGCTCGACCTTTGAAGCCATGGCACAGTGAACCGAAAGCCTGAGATTTTGCAGCAATGCCATGATTCTTTCCCCTTGATAACGAGCCATTTCTTTGCCTGCGGTTGCCTCGGGCAAAAGCATCTCTTTACAAATCAAAATGGTATTTTGTGCTTCGGCTAACGCTTTCGCTTCTTCGAATTTTCCCATTTTGCAGTAAAGCGGAATCATATGACAAATTGCGATCTCGCGTTCCTCGGGATACGGATTAGCCTTTAATACCTTTTCGTATGCAGTGAGGGATTCCTTCCAATAACTGTTTTTCGAATTGTATTCAACGTCGTTGTTCAGGATACCGTCATCATCACAGTATCCCTTTGCGCCGTGTTGGTTATATCCCCACATATGAAGCGATTCTGCGAGCTTTAATAATATCTTCGGCTCGTTGGGGAATTCTTCGGCGGCATTGCGCAGCATATCAATGCTATTTTCCATATCTTCGGATACGCTGCCCTGATAAAAGGTAAACCCTTGGTTTTCGAGAATCTTATCTGCGTTTTCCAAAATCCTTTTTATCTTTTCTTCTCGGTCGGAGCTGTAACCGAACAGCTCGTCAATGGAAACGTGAAAATAATTGGCGATCGCGGGTATCATCTCCATATCGGGATAACCGCCGTTCGCCTCCCAACGGGATATCGCTTGAGAAGTTACGCCCAACGACTCGGCAAGGGCTTCCTGCGTTCGTCCGTCGCGCTTGCGTAGCTCACGTATTTTTTGTCCTAAATTAAGCTGCATAAAAGCACCTCCAGTATTTGTTTATCACCGGTGTGCTTTTATTATAACACATATTTGTGCAAAAACAATTATCAATCCATTGTTACAATCTCAACGATCGCTTGACATTGTTTTCTCTTAAAAAGCAATAATTTTGTTGAACTGCATTGAAAAATACATTTTGACGCTGTATAATGATTACGCTCTTTCATAAAAAACACGTCGAATAAAGCAGATCTGTCTGAAAAAACGACCGAAAGGAGATGATTCTTTGAATAATGCCGAAAAGCGCGAGTACGTTCTTACCTCGGAAGAATGTGACTACATAGAAAAGCTGATAGCAAAAAACGAAGCTGTAGTGCGCAATACTATAAGAATGGCGTTGGGCGAAGAATTTGAACGGCTCGGCGAAGACTGCATAAGTGAATTATATCTGCTGATGTGTGAGAAAATAGATACGCTGAAGGAGCACGATTACCCCGACGGTTGGATCGTTATCGCGGCGAAAAAGATTGCCTATGGCATCCTGCGAAAGGACCGTGTCCGATCGGGCTTTATCAGCGCAGAGAGAACTCGGAATATCCGCGCGGGGGATGACGTTTTCGAAAACGCATTATATAACATCTGGATGGAGGACGGCGCTATAGATAAGCTGCTGGCAAGCCTGACGCCGCACGAGCTGGAAATATACGATTATCTGTACCATAAGCGGTTGACCGCAAAAAAGACCGCCGAGATCTTGGGATTGAGCGCCAGCACTGTAAGGAATATCGATGCAAGCATCCGACGAAAGATACAAAAGGGTATAAACGAAGACGTTTTTTGAGAAAAAATAAAAAAATTTCAAAAAAATAAAAATTTTTTATAGACGTTTTCGCTGTTAACGACATTTATATAGTGAGGAGGTAGAGAAGTGGAAAAAATATTACTTGATAATATGACCGGTCAAGAGATTAAGGAGATGATCGACAATGAATTAGTCAGCCTGCAAGAGCTTACCGATTCTGCATTGGAAAAGGTTCTTGATTTTGAAACCGAAATGATATGCCACGGCAGCGGTGATATGGAAATCATACGCCGATGCTCTGAGCTTTTGGACCAACGAAGCAAGTCGAATAAGCTCAACGCAGTCGAAATATCGGATATAATCAATAAAACAAAAGCCGAGCACGTCACGGTCGTCGATGTCGATAACGGTAATTCTACTGCTGCTCCTCGAAGGATACGCCTTGTATTGAAGCGTATTGCGGTGGTTGCGGCGGCAATTATGATAATGCTGACGGCTACCGTTTCAATTGCGGCGGCATTTGATATTGGTGTAACTCGTTATCTTAAAAGCATCATGAAGGAACCCGACGGAACCGTAATACACGTCGACGGAATGTCGATCTACAATGGAAAAAATCCGACTGTATATTATTCCGTTGAAGAACTGCTGGAAGCCGAAAAGGTCGATATTATGTACCCTACGGTATTCCCCGAAAGCGTGACTTTTAAAAATATCAGATTCGGTGAACGTCCAAGCGGTCATAACGGAATCAGATTCCGCACCAACGATATATGGGTAGGTGTGTCTATAGTATTGGATGCAAAAAAATTTGCACCATCCGATGATATGATATATGAGCACAATGGCGTAACTTATTACATTTACACATGTGAAGAAGGTTGGTTTGCGATCTGCTTTTATAATAACGATCAATATTTTATCGGCGCATACAGCTATGATGATCTGAAATTAATAATTGATAATATGAAGGAGTAAATACAATGAAAAAGACAATAAAGGTTTTGGCATTTTTGCTTATAATGATGACGGTATTGACGGTGGTTGCTTCGGCATCCGGTGAAAATACCGCATCGTACAATTACGAAGTTGATGATACCGAATATACGGTAACGTTTTCGAACAGCTCGATGTCTCGCGAAAAGCAGGAGGCTATTGCCCGTAAGCTTGTCGGCATTGACGATTCCTCTGCACAGACCTACGGCTTAAAATGCACCCTTTTTGGGCATGATTACGTATACGAGACCGCTTACGTGACCACGCATAAAGTAAGAACCACTGCGCCTCGCTGCAAAAAGACCGAGTATGCTGTCACCTACTGCGATGACTGCGACTATTACGAGGAAGAAATCGTAGGCACAGAATTCATTGATTGCTGCTCGTAAGCTTGATTTGCTGCCGACTTATCGCAATTTAACACATAAAAGCACCTCTGCTCATTTCGAGCAGAGGTGCTTTGTTGCTTTTATTGACGTTCAAAGAACAACCTTAACGCTGAGATATCAAAGTCGGCATCGTTAACCTCGTGGGTTTTGATCACAAACTCTTTTTTGTCACAGCTGAAGGTGCCGGTTATGTAGGTTTCGGTTCCGTCTGCGTTGGTTATCGAAACCATACCGTCATCCGTAAACACGAGCGATATATCAACGGTCTCACCGTTTTTGTTGACCATCGTCGCATCGGTGACCTTGCCGTCCTGCGATACCGAAAAGGCGATGCTCGCAGTGCTGCAGGTCCAGGTGCTGTCGGGGTAATCGATAGGGCGTTTTGCCTCGTTGCCGCCGCAGGCGACGAAGGAAAGGCACAGTGATACTAAGCATAACAACGAAATGATCCTGATCTTCATAATGACTCCATACACGATTGTTTTATAGTTGTATTATAGCATATCCGTCACCAAAATCAAGCGACGAAAAAACAAAAATTAAAAAATTTCAAAAAAAATAAAAATTTTTTATAGACGTTTTTGATGTTAACGACATTTATATAGTGAAGGGTGTTAGTAGATTTACTTTATAAGGAGGATAACAAATGAAAAACACCACAAGAATTTCGGCAATGCTTTTAAGCCTTGTGATGCTTCTTTGCTTCTTGCCCGCCTCGGTTTTGGCAGAGATCGGAGACGCATTAAACAGCGAAGAAAGCGAAGCTTTATCCGATTTGCCTGTCACAGACGGTGACTCTGCTCCTTACGTTTTGGGTGAGATTGCTGACAAGCGTACCGAAACGACCAAGACCTTCCGTATGAGCGACGGCAGCTATATCGTTGCGGATTACGGCAAAAGGATCCACTTTGAAGACGAAAACGGGAATTTGCAGGATTACGACAACACCCTGTCGGCTTCCGATGTGATGACGCTCGACGCCGATGATTTTGTCGGTGCGGTCAATGCAGATTCGGACGTTTACGTAAAGCTTGCGAATAATTCGAATTCCAACAATCTTGTCAAGCTTCAAAAGGGCGATTACAAGATAAGCCTTCACCTTGTCGGCGCAGACAAGTCGAAGGCGATTGAGATACATACCCCCGAAGCAGAGCCCACGGGCAACGATATCGATTCTGCTTCTACGCTTCATAAATTTTCCTCGGGTGCGGTATACAGAGATATTCTCGAAGGTGTCGACCTTGAATATATAATTTACGGCGGCACGGTCAAGGAAAATATAATCGTAAAGGAACAGCTCGATTCGTATACCTTCACCTTCGAGCTTAAGCTTGACGGTCTCGACCCCGTTTTGCAGTCCGACGGCTCAATTGCGCTTAACGACGAAAGCGGAAGCGCCGTGATGGTAATACCCAAGGGTGTTACGTACGATGCGAACGGAAACAGCTCGAATGCGGTCGAATATGCAATAAGCCACAAAAACGGCAATAAATACACGTTGACCGTTACGGCGGACGAGGAATGGATAAACGCAGAGGACAGAGCGTTCCCTGTAACGGTTGACCCGACCTTTAAACCTGCAGATAACGGCGCCAATACCGAGGACATAGGTATCGATTCCGCGAATACTGTAAGCGCATACGACGCGTCTTACATCAGAGTCGGATATACGGAATCCGTACGAAATATGCTGCTTATAAGAGCAAAGACGCTTCCTGTCCTCCCCGACTCCGCGGTTATCGTCGACGCTAAGCTGAAACTCGCGAAAAGCAGCGTGTCCTTGGGCACGACCGTCGCGGCGTACAACCTGTTGAACGAATGGTCGTCAACGACGCTGACAAGCGATACGATTCCTACTAATTCGACCATTGCGTTGGATTATCACACGATATATGCCGCAACGGCACAGCCGGAATATGTTTTTGACATAACCAAGGCGGCGCAGTATTGGTATGAAGAGGACAAAAACACCGGCGTTATGCTTGCGCCGTACAACGCAAGCGGCTCGGGCTATATTAATTTCAAGTCCTCCGATTCCTCGAACAAGCCCACGATAACGATTTCCTACCGCGACACAAAGGGTCTCGAGGGCTATTGGACCTATGCGGCGCAGAGCGCGGGCAACGCGGGCGTCGGCTACGTCAACGGCTTTAACGGAAACCTTACCTTCCTGCACGGCGATATGAGCACCGAGGGCTCGGTCATTCCCGTTGCCGTAAGCCACGTGTATAACGGCTATCAGGCGGGACTCGAATTCACCTCGGGAACCGACGTCAATTCCCCCAAGACCGCCGATTACAGTAATATGCTGGTCGGCAAGGGCTGGAAGCTCTCTGTTCAGCAGACGGTCGTAGAGGAAATTATTGACAGCGAAACCTTTTACGTATATAATGACAGTGACGGAACCGAGCATTATTTCGTGCAGGTTAACGGAATTTACGTCGACGAGGACGGGATGGGGCTCACCCTCACCGTAAACGACGACGGCTACGTTATCGAAAACGAATACGGTAATAAATACAGCTTCGGCACCGACGGCAAGATAACCTACATCACCGACGTCAACGGCAACAAAAAGCGATTCACCTATAACGATAACGGCTCGCTTTACGCTATTTATTATCAGCCCGTGAACGGCACGCTCGTGCAGCAGCTCGTCTTCGCGTATAACGACGAAGGCGCGCTCTACCGTATCACAAACGCGTACAACACGAACGACTACGTTCACTTCCTCTATTCCGAAACGATTTCGGGAACTCCCTCGATCAACGACAGCGGCTATCTCCGCGAGATCCGCTACTACAACGGCACAACTCTTCTTAACTCTGCTTACTACGAATACTACACCTATGAGGGCATCGAGTCCGACGGTAAGACGGGCGCGCTGAAGTCCGCGCGCGACGGCGACACCGGCTATACGCTTGAATACCGATACATGAAGCGCGAAGGGCGCTTCCGCGCAGAGCTTGCGCTCGAAAGCGTGAACGACACCGAGGGTCAGAGGGTCGGCTTCTCTTATGAGGATAAGCTTTTCGAGACCCGCACAAGCGGCAGCAATGATATTTACGATACGACGGACGATATCTACAGCTACACCCTTTTCGACGACTACGGCTTGGCGATATGCTCCTACAGTAAGCTCGACGGCGATACCGTGCCCTTGGGCGCGTCCTACACCGAGCATATGCCCTACGACGCGACCGCCGAGACGAATTACAAGGTAAAGACAAGTGCGGTAAAGGGCATTACGAATAATAATCTGCTGTATAACCCCAACTGCGAGCCCTCGTCCGCCTGGACAAAAACGGTAGGCGGCGACGGCTATTCGGCTTCCTACTCCACCGCGCAGAAGTATATGGGTAACGGCTCGCTGCTTTTGGCATCTGTTGACGGCGGCACGGGCTTTGCAATGTATTCCGACTCGGTCTACCTGACTGCGGGCAGCTATACGCTTTCGGCATACGTCAAGCTTACTAACGTTTCGGGAACAAACGGCGGCTTTTACCTTCGTTGCGTCAATTCCGGCGAATATGTAACCGGCACGACCAACAGCGCGATAAATAACGGCTGGCAAAGAGTAAGCCATACCTTTACCGTAGCCGCGGCGGGTAACTACGACGTCGTTTTCGGACTCGAAAAATGCGTCGGCTCGGCTTACGTCGATTGCGCTATGCTCGAAAAGGGCGAAACGCCGTCCGACTTCAACCTGATCGAAAACGGCGGCTTCGACAGAAGCTCCAAATGGTCGGGCAGCTATACGCTTGCAAACGGAATGGCAAAGCTTACCGGCAGCCCCACCGCGCAAAAGCGAATCACCCAAACCGTCGCACTAAACGCACCGACAAACACTACGTTCATGCTTTCGGGCTGGGCAAAGGCGGACTCGGTCGATCTGAGCGACGAAACCCGTAAATTCGGCGTTATCGCAAAGCTCACCTATTCGGATAACACTACCGAGGAATTCGAGCTTACGTTTAACCCCGATAATAACAATAAACAGTACGCATCGACGGCTATCGTGCCGAACGCTGAAAAGACTTCGGTAACAAGCGCCGAAATAACGGTCGCGTACGACTATAACGCAAACGTTGCTTACTTTGGCGATATATCCCTCACCGTCGAGCCTGCACAGACCTATACCTACGACTCCGAGGGTAATTTAAGCACGACGACCGACGTCGAGGGCAACGAAACCGTTATGGAATACCACGAAAACGGCGTTGACCTTAAGGACTATACCGCGATCACCGGCGAAAGCTTCGAGTATACCTATAATTCGCGGCATCAGGTCACCTCGGTGACCAAGACCGTCGGCGACTCGACCCAGACCGCCGATTACGAATACGACCGCTACGGCAATACGACAAGCGTAGCGCTTTCCGCGTCGGGCAGTAACCTTAAAATAACCTCTTCTGCAGCCTATTCTGCAGACGGTAACTATCTC
>JAFXDO010000047.1 GCA_017563195.1 Clostridia bacterium
AGCAGTTTTGCGCGTATGCGATTTGTTCTGTAACGACGGCGAAAAAACGAAGGAATACCAACGTATTTCAAGGTTTTTTGACTAAGTTACAGGGCAAATCGGTAGCGCAAAACCGTTTTCTCACTGTGGCGCATCGCCCAAAGGGGGAGCTTTTGCAAAAGCTCCCCCTTTAAATCCCCCGCAAAATCCTTTAAAAGAAAAGTGGCTCTTTAAATCCTCTGAAACCCTTTAAAACAAAAGTGCCCCGAAGCCGATTCAGCAGGCCTCGGGGCATTTGTTTTAATTGAGGTTATAGGGGTGTGTTATTCAAAATAATGCACGATGTAAATATGACCGAGAGACTCGTCTATCCACCAATCGCAGTTGTCTATCAGCGGCTTGAACGTCTTTTCGCTGTCAAGCTCGCCTTCGGCAACGGCGCGTCCGATGACCGAGCCGCTTACGGTGGTGTCGAGATAATAGCAGTCAACGTATTTTGTGGGATCCGCTTTCTTCGGTTCGTTACCCGTAATGGCACCGCATTGTACGTTTCCGCCGACCTTGCCGAGGTTCACTGCGCCTTTGAGATAAAAGTCGCCCAAGCCGTCGATGGTTACCGCGGTCACGTTGCCGATGATACCGCCTGCCGAATCGCCCTCGCCGTCGCCGCTTGTGTTAGAATTCACCGTGACCGAGCCGAGGTTTATTACGTCGAGCACCGTCATAAGACTCTGCTCCTCCCAAAGGAAACCGACGATGCCGCCTGCGACCTGCTCGCTTGCTATATTACCGTGGTTTGCACAGCTTGCGATCACGCTTGCGCCGTAGCCGCTGCCATGCGCAAGGATTCCGCCCGCAAATCGCGTTGCGGTGATTTCGCCCTTGTTCAGACAGCCTCTTATAGTGCTGCCCTCGTTGCTCATCACGATGCCGCCTGCGTCGCGTCCGTTTACGACGCCGTAATTGTTGCAGTACCGAAGCTCTGTCCGACGTGACGTTCCCACGATTCCCGAGGCGGACGTGCCGTAAACGTCGGCATAGTTTCTGCAGGCGTGCAGCGTCGAGTTTTCTGCCTCGACCGCGAATGCCGCCGAATCGCCGAATTTGCCCTCCTCGGGGCCAAGGATCAGACCTTTACCGAGGGTTATATATCCGATCTCTGCCGATTCGATATATCCGAACAGCCCCGCGCCGCTTTTGCTTTGCGGACAGTAGATGCCGTTTATCGATTTGTTGCCTTGAATATATCCGAGAGTCTTATCGACTTCTCCACCGATGAAGCTGCCTTTAAAGGGAAAAGCCTTGCTTCCGATGGGAGTCCACACCTTTTCGGGGGGATTTTCCGCCCAATCGTCGATGCTGTCGGTGGGGTTAAGCTCGATATCCTTTCGGAGCAACACTACGTCACCCTCGAAATCGTATTTTTTGGAATTCACGGCATCTGCAAAGGCAAAAAGCTGTTCAGCCGTGTCAATGCAATACATTTTACCGTTTTTGAGCTCGACGACCTCTGCAAAAAGTGAGTCTGTCGACGGCTCATCTGTGCTCTCGTCCGCTTCGGAGGACTCGGTGCCTCCGCTTTCGACGGCTTCCGAATCCGATTCGCCGATGCCCGACGTATCCTCCGTCGTGCCGTTATCAGCACAGCCGACAAAAACGCTGAGAAGCAGAGCGAACAGTAAAAATGCGATCCATGATCTCTTCATATCGAATATCCTCCTTTTTTGGTTTCACCCTTATAGACGACGAATGAAACCGTTTTGTCACATTTTTAAAGAAAAAATCCAAATCCTCGTTCTGTTGCCCCACACAGTCCGATGAGTCGGATTTTTTCCTTCACTATTATAATGTCTGATTCTGCGTTTTCGTCTATAACAAAAATTAAAAATTTTTCAATTTTTTTGAATTTTTTTATTTTTTAAAGAGAACCTGCTTTATAAGCTTACCCAATTTGGGGGGATTGCCGTACATAAGCACGCCGAGACGGTAGATCTTTGCGGCGAGCACGCCCACGCCGAACACGCTTGCAGCGAGTATCGCGATGGAAATGACGATCTCGTGGACCGGAACCGTCGAAAGCGCGATTCGCGTGAACATCGCCATCGGTGACGTGAAGGGTACGAACGAGCACACCTTCATCAGCGTAGAATCGACGTTTCCGCTCGTCATCGAGGTCATACATATGATGAACATAAACACGAAGGTCATCATAAGCGGAGAAACAGCCGTGTTTACCTCCTCGAGCTTGGATACGGTGGAGCCGACCGCGCCGAAAAGGAACGCGTAGATGAGGAAGCCCGAAAGGAAGAAGATGAGCATGAATCCGAGCAGCTCGGGCGGGATATCAAAGAACATTTCCGCCATCTCAAACTCGGTCCAGTATTCACGGTTGAGGTTGTAGAACAGGAGCGCAGAGCCGAAAACCGCGATCAATTGGGCAAGACCTGCGATGCAGGACGCGATGACCTTGCCGAACATCATGCTCGTCGGGTTCGCACTCGTTATGAGTAATTCCATCGCGCGGGAGCTCTTTTCGGTAGCTACGTTCATCGTCACCATCTGACCGTAGAGAAGAATGACGATATAAAGCGCGAAGATCATAATGTATGCATAGAAAAAGTTCTGCATCTGGTCAACGCCGAGGCTGACGTTTTCAAACTCGATCGGCGTTGCGAGTATCTCCGCCGCGTCACCGATCGCGATGCCGTGCTCGGCCATCTGCTCGAGGCGGTAGATGCTCTGCATAACCTCGTTTGCGATAAGATAGTTTTCGTCGTACATCGAAAGGTTTCCGACGTAATAGGTGTACTTTGTCGGGCTTTCGATGTGGAACGCGCACTCGATCTCGCCCGAGGTGATCTTGTCCTTGACCGCGTCGAGCGATTCGGTCGCCACGTGCACGTCGTAGTCGGTAAACGCCGCACCGAACGCATTCGCGTACGCGATCTTTTCCTCGTCACCGTCGGCAAGGATGAGCATAACGCCGCTGTAGCCGGAGAAACTTGAGCCGTCGTCGGCGTCGCTGTCGGACGAGAAGGCATCGGTGATGCGCGGGAAGAACATAACGATCGCAAGTGCCACCACCAAAAACAGCGTGACGCCCACAAAGGTCTTGTTTTTAATAAAATTCTTGAGCTCGAACGCAAGAATAGTCTTGAACTGCTTCATTTGTGTCCCTCCTTACATCTGCTCTTCGGCGTATTCGACGAAGATATCGTTGAGCGAGGGCTCGAACACCTTGATCTCGTCCACGTCGTATTCCGAAACGAGCGCATTCATTACGTCCGACTTTTCGCTTTCATCGTCGAGGCGGAAGATGATCTCGCCGTTTTCGCCCAAGCTGCAGCGCGATTCGTATTTTTGCATGATGGCATCCGCATCGACCGAGCGGACGACCAGCTTGTTTCTCGGGAAGTTGCGCTTGATCTCGGCGAGGTCGCCGTGAAGCACCGTCTTTCCGCCGTTGATAATTGCGATCCTGTCGCAGAACTCCTCGATATAGCTCATCTGATGGCTCGAGAAGATGACGATCTTGCCCTTGGATATCTCTTCCTTGACGACGCTCTTCAAAAGCATTGCGTTGACGGGGTCGAGACCCGAAAAGGGCTCGTCGAGAATGATTATCTGAGGGTCGTGCGCAAGCGCGGTGACGAGCTGGATCTTCTGCTGGTTGCCCTTCGAGAGTGTGTCGAGGCTCTTGTTCTTGTATTCGCTCATTTCAAGACGCGAAAGCCAATAATCGATCGATTTTTCGGCGTCCTTGCGTTTCATTCCCTTGAGCTCGGCAAAATAAACGAGCTGATCGATGATCTTCTTTTTGGGATAAAGCCCGCGCTCCTCGGGAAGATAGCCGATTCCGACGGAGGCTCTGTCGATAGGCTTGCCGTCGATAAGGACCTCGCCGCCGTTGGCAGGGAAGACACCCATAAGTATGCGGATGGCGGTGGTTTTACCGGCGCCGTTTCTGCCGAGCAGACCGAACGCCTTTTTACCCTCGGTGGCAAAGGAAATGCCCTTAAGCACCTCTTTTTCCCCGAAGCTCTTTTGTATGTTCCTGAATTCGAGTACCATATTTCCTCCTGTAAGGCTTGATGGGATTATGGTACACCTATTACGCGAATATGTCAATCGGTTTCGAAAATTTAACAATTTGCTTTACAAATGAGAAAAAATGTGTTAAAATGAAGAAAATCAGTAAGCTTCGGAGGTTTTTGATATGAAATGCCCGTCCTGCGGACAATTGGAAAGTAAGGTTATCGACTCTCGCCCCTCGTCGGACGGAAGCTCTATCCGCCGTCGCCGCGAATGCCTTGAGTGCCAGAAGCGCTTTACAACCTATGAGAATATCGAAACTCTTCCGCTTATCGTTATTAAAAAGGATCTCTCGCGCGAGACCTTCGACAGAAACAAGATACTCAATTCGATAATCCGCGCCTGCGACAAGCGTCAGGTCACCCTTTCGCAGATGGACGCCGTCGTGAGCGAGATCGAAAACTCGCTCCAGAACACGCTTCAGAACGAAATCACCTCCGACCGTATCGGTGAGCTTGTTATGGAAAAGCTCAAGGGGCTTGACGAGGTCGCGTATATCCGATTCGCGTCGGTCTACCGTCAGTTTAAGGACATCGGCGCCTTTATGGAGGAGCTTCAGAAGCTTCTTGCCGAAAAATAACGAAAATTCCCGCGAAGCGAGCGCTTCGGGGGATTTTTTTGTAAAAATATGATTAAATATACTTTAATTTGATACTTAGGTGTTGCAATTTGAAAGTGAAAGTATTATAATAATGTGGTGTTTATATAACGAATAACTATTTGACGGGAGGCGTGCCGCGCTTCGGCTTCGATGAGCGAATGATCCTCCCGAAGGAGAGAATAAATGGAGAACAGGATATTTAACAAAGAGATGGAGTGTATGTCCCGAAGGGATATGGAGGCGCTCCAGCTCGAAAGGCTCAAATCGCTTGTCGATTACTGCGAAAAGAATTCCGAGTTTTACGCAAAAAGGCTTGCCAAGGCAGGCGTTACGGCAGACAAGATAAAGTGCCTTTCGGATATCGAATACATACCCTATACCACCAAGGACGACCTCAGGGACACCTACCCGTTCGGAATGCTCTCCGTGCCGATGGAAAAGATCGTGCGCGTGCACGCATCCTCGGGCACGACCGGCAACCCGACCGTCGTTGCATACACCCGCGAGGACCTCGAAAACTGGTCGGAGCAGGTCGCTCGACTGGCGGTTGCGGGCGGTGCGACCGCAGGCACGATCGTTCAGATCTGCTTTGGCTACGGCATGTTCACGGGCGCGCTCGGTCTTCACTACGGTCTCGAAAAGATAGGCGCTGTCGTTGTTCCGACCAGCTCGGGCAACACCGAAAAGCAGCTTAAGTTCATGCGCGACTTCGGCACCAACGCGATAGTTGCGACCCCCTCCTACTGTATGTATCTCGCCGAGGCGGCAAGGAGCATGCAGGACAAATATCCGATGGATATGTATAAGCTCAAGTACGGCATCCTCGGAAGCGAGGGCTCGACCCCCGAAATGCGTACCGAGATCGAAAACCATTGGGGCAACGGCTTCTTCTGCACCGACAACTACGGTATGTCCGAGCTTAACGGACCGGGTATGTCGGGCGAATGCATGTACCGCGACGGTCTGCACATCAACGAGGACCATTTCCTTTGCGAGGTCATCGATTCGGCAAGCGGTAACGTGCTTGAAAAGGGCTCGACCGGCGAGCTTGTCGTGACCAACCTCACGAAGCGCGGTCTTCCCATGCTCCGCTACCGCACGAAGGATATAACCAACATAAACTACGAGCCCTGCAAATGCGGCAGAACCAGTGCGAGAATGCACAAGATCATCGGCAGAAGCGACGATATGATAAAGGTCCGCGGCGTAAACGTCTTCCCGACGCAGGTCGAAAGCGCGCTCATAGGTATGACCGAGATCAGCCCGAACTACCTCATCGTTCTTCGCAGAGAAAATTACTCCGACTCTATGGAGGTCCGCGTCGAGCTTATCGACGGCGGTCTGCTCGACCGCTACGGCGAGCTTGTCGCTCTGCAGAAGCGCATTCAGGACAACATTAAAAATATTCTCGGCATTGCCATTAAGGTCACGCTTGTCGAGCCCAACTCCATCGAAAGATTTACGGGTAAGGCAAAGCGCGTGCTTGACTTGAGACACGAAAACAAGTAAGGAATGACAGATATGGAAAAGAAGCTTCTTTTGGGTAACGAGGCGGTCGCTCGCGGTCTTTACGAGGCAGGCGTGCGCGTCGTTTCCTCCTACCCCGGTACACCCAGCACCGAAATTACCGAAAGCGTCACCAAGTACGACGAGATATATTCCGAATGGGCTCCTAACGAAAAGGTTGCCTTCGAGGTTGCGATCGGTGCATCCTTCGGCGGCGCAAGATCCTTCTGCGCTATGAAGCACGTCGGACTCAACGTTGCGGCAGACCCGCTCTACACCGCATCCTATATCGGCGTTAACGGCGGTATGGTCTGCGCGGTTGCCGACGACCCCGGTATGCACTCATCTCAGAACGAGCAGGACTCCCGCCGCCACGCAATTGCCGCAAAGGTCCCGATGCTCGAGCCGTCCGATTCTCAGGACGCGCTTGATTTCACCAAGGCGGCTTACGACCTGTCCGAGCGATTCGATACCCCCGTTTTGCTGAGACTCTCGACGAGGATCTCTCACTCGCGCTCGCTCGTCACCCTTTCCGAAAGAAACAACGTTGAACTCAAGAAGTACGAGCGCAACGTTATGAAGAACGTAATGATGCCCGCTATGGCAAGAAAGGCTCACGCAAAGGTTGAGGAGCGCAACGAGGCGCTCACCCTTTGGGCGGATACCGAGGCGTTTGAGCTCGGCATCAACAGGGAAGAAATTTTCTCCGACGAGATCGGCGTTATCGCGGCAGGCAGCACCTACGCGTATGCACGTGAGGCGCTGGGCGAAAAGGCAAGCTACCTGAAGCTCGGCATCGTGAATCCGCTTCCCAAAAAGGCAATAATCGATTTTGCAAAGAAGGTCAAGACCCTTTACGTTATCGAGGAACTTGACGACGTTATCGAAACGCACTGCATCAAGCTCGGCGTCAAGGTCATCGGCAGAGAAATTTTCTCGCCCTTGGGAGAATATAATCAGTCTATCATCGCGAAGGCTATTCTCGGCTTCGAAAAGGAATGCGTTTCGGTCGATTGCGACATCCCCGCGCGTCCTCCCGTGCTTTGCCCCGGCTGTCCGCACAGAGGTCTTTACTACGCGCTCAAGGATATGAACCTTTACGTAAGCGGCGATATCGGCTGCTACACCCTCGGTGCGCAGGCTCCGCTTTCGATGATGGATACCTGCGTGTGTATGGGCGCATCGGTTTCGGCGCTGCACGGCTATAACACCGCTCGCGGAAGCGAGGCGGCGAAGAAATCCATCGCAGTTATCGGCGACTCGACGTTTATGCACTCGGGCATCACCGGTCTTATCGATATAGTTTACAACAAGGGAATCTCCACCGTCATCGTGCTCGACAACTCGATCACCGGTATGACGGGACACCAGAACAACCCCTTGAACGGCAAGACCATCAAGGGCGACCCCACGACGGCTGTCGATCTCGAGGCGCTTGCAAGAGCGATCGGCATCAACCGAATCGTCGTTGTCGACCCCTTCGATATAAAGGCTACCAAGTCGGCTGTCGCAGAGGAGCTTCTGGCAGAGGAGCCCTCGCTCGTTATCTCGAGACGCCCCTGCGCGCTTCTTAAGAACGTCAAGCACGAGCCTTCGCTCGTCGTCGACTCCGACAAGTGCGTCGGCTGTAAGATGTGCCTTAAGGTCGGCTGCCCCGCTATCTCGCAGAAAAAGCAGGAAAACGGCAGAACCAAGGCGTTTATCGATCCGAACCAGTGCTTGGGCTGCGGCGTCTGCGTTGAGACCTGCCGTCTCGATGCAATAAAGAAGGCATAAGGAGGAAAAAGCGATGAATTCTATCAATATTCTTATCGTCGGTGTCGGCGGTCAGGGAACTCTGCTTGCCTCCAAGCTTATGGGCAAGATATTCATTGACGCGGGTATGGACGTCAAGGTCAGCGAGGTTCACGGTATGAGCCAGCGCGGCGGCAGCGTCGTTACCTACGTTCGTGCGGGCGAGAAGGTGTTTTCTCCCGTCATCGATAAGGGCGAGGCAGACGTTATGATCTCGTTCGAGGCGCTCGAAAGCGCAAGATGGCTTCCTTATCTCAAGAAGGACGGCGTCGTCATCTCGAACACCGCACAGATCGACCCGATGCCTGTTATTATGGGCAACGCGACCTATCCCGAGCAGGTGCTTTCGATGATCGCCGAAAAGGGCATCAAGGTCGTTTCTGCCGATGCACTTTCGCTTGCTGAGCAGGCAGGAAGCGCCAAGGCGGTAAATATCGTGCTTCTCGGTATTACCGCAAGACAGCTCGGACTCGATAAGGGTACCTGCATCGAGGCTATCCGCGCTACTGTCCCTCAAAAGACGATAGAAACCAACGAAAAGGCATTTGAGTTAGGCTATAATTTATAAACAAGGAGCAAAAAACAAGCAATGGGAATCTTCAAACCCGAGGTTGAGTGCGCCTCAAGAGACGAAATGAAGGCACTTCAGACCGAGCGTCTGAAAAAAATGGTCAAAAACGCATACGAAAACGTACCGTTTTATAAGCAGAAGCTTGACGAGGCGGGTGTTTCTCCCGACGATATTCAGTCTATCGACGATATCGTAAAGCTTCCCTTTACCCTTAAGACCGACCTGCGCGACAACTTTCCTTACGGACTCTTTGCGGTTCCCAACAGCGAGCTTGTAAGAATTCACGCATCCTCGGGCACGACCGGTAAGCAGACCGTCGTCGGCTACACTAAAAACGATATTGACGTATGGTCGGAAAGCGCGGCGCGCGCTATCGTAGCGACCGGCGGCAGTAAGGACGACATCGTCCACATTTCCTACGGCTACGGACTTTTCACCGGCGGCTTGGGACTTCATTACGGCGCGGAATACCTTGGCGCGACCGCTATTCCCGTTTCGACCGGTAACACCGCTCGTCAGCTCCAGATCTTCCAGGACTTCGGCTCGACCGTGCTTTGCTGTACCCCCTCGTACGCGCTCTATCTCGGCGAGTACAGACGCGACAACAACATTCCTCTTGAAAGCCTCAAGCTTCGTGCCGGCATCTTCGGCGCAGAGCCCTGGACCGATGAAATGAGAAAGCAGATCGAAGCGCTTCTCGGCATCGAGGCATATGATATTTACGGACTTTCCGAAATTGCGGGCCCCGGCGTTTCGTTCGATTGCGAATGCCACAACGGTATGCACGTCAACGAGGACTACTTCTATCCCGAGGTCATCGACCCCGAAACGCTAGAGCCGCTTCCCGACGGCGAAATAGGCGAGCTCGTCTTCACCTGCATCGGCAAGGAGGCGCTTCCTCTTGTCCGCTACCGCACCCGCGACCTTTGCTCGCTCAACCACGAAAAGTGCGCCTGCGGCAGAACGACCGTGCGTATGTCCAAGCCCGTCGGCAGAAGCGACGATATGCTCATAATCCGCGGCGTAAACGTATTCCCCTCGCAGATCGAGCACGTTCTGCTTCAGGAGGGTATGCAGCCCAACTATCTTATCACCGTTGACCGCGTAAACAACCTCGACACCCTTACCGTTGACGTTGAAATGAACCTCGACACCTTCTCTGATACCGTCAAGGATCTTGAAAAGGCGAAGAAGAAGCTCGAAGCGGCTATGCAGAGCACGCTCAACGTTCACGCAAGCATCAGATTCGTCGAATACGGCACGCTCCCCAGAAGTGAGGGTAAGGCGAAGCGCGTTATCGATAAGCGCAAGATAAAGTAATACGAAAGGAAGAATTGACTATGTACATCAAGCAGCTTTCGGTTTTTGTAGAAAATAAGGACGGCAGACTTGCCGAGATCACCACCATCATCGCGAACGCAGGCATCGACATCCGCGCGCTTTCGATCGCGGACACCACCGACTTCGGTATTCTCCGCCTCGTTGTCGATAAGCCCTACGAGGCTGAAAAGGCATTGAAGGATGCGGGTCTTACCGTTTCGCTTACCGACGTTATCGCCGTGGGCATCCCCGACAGACCGGGCGGATTCGCCGAAACCATCTCCTCCGTTGCGGATAAGGACGTCGGCGTCGAATATATGTACGCCTTCATCTCCCGCGATCACGACCGCGCATATCTCATTATGCGTGTTGCCGATAACGAAAAGGCGATCTCCGCGCTCAAGTCGCACGGCTGCGATATTCTCGACGGCGACAGCGTTTACAAGCTTTAAATCAATTAAGTCACGGGCGAGCAAGCGTCCGTGACTTTTCTTTTGGGAGACGGCGAAGGCATGCGGCGAAGCGACGATTTGTTGAGAAAAAACTTGACAAACTCAAAAAAAGTGATATACTTAGTAAAAAGTACGTTGAGGCAGAACACGTCTTTTGTGAAACGGCTTACAGAGAATTCGCGCCATGGGCTGAAAGCGTGATAAAGAAACGCCGCAAGGGATACCGCCTGCTGAGTACGAAAATTGAATTTCAAGTTAAAAGTACGGGTGGAACCGTGCAAAATTTGTTTTGCACCCCGACAGTTTTTAATAACTGTCGGGTTTTTTATTTACTTTTGCAAAAAATATAACCATATAACCCCACGCAGTGCAGGTTGTGCTGCGGGAAAGGAAGAAAAATGAAACTTATCATCAACGGCAATTCTTACAACGTCGAAAATTCTTCGACCGTCTACGAGGCGGCAAAGGAAGCCGAGCTTATCAGCCGCGCGGTCATCGCCGCAAAGGTCAACGGCAGCGTTTGCGCGCTCAACACCGCAGTTAACGAAAACGACTCTATCGAGCTCCTCACCTTCGCGGAAGCAGAGGGTAAGCAGGTCTTCCGTCACACCGCGGCACATATTCTCGCTCAGGCGGTAAAAAGACTTTATCCCGAAACCAAGCTTACCATAGGCCCCGCAGTTGAAAGCGGCTTTTACTACGACTTTGACAGCGAGACTCCCTTCACTCCCGAGGTTCTTAAGAAGCTCGAGGACGAAATGAAGAGGATCGTTAAGGAAAACCTCCTTATCGAGCGCTTTGAGCTTCCGAGAGCAGAGGCTATCGCGCTTATGGAGGAAAAGGGCGAGCCCTACAAGGTTCAGCTCATCAACGAGCTCCCCGAGGACGCGGTCATCTCCTTCTACCGTCAGGGCGAGTTTGTTGACCTCTGCGCAGGTCCCCACCTCTTCTCGACCGGCGCCGTCAAGGCTATCAAGCTTATGCAGTGCACCGGCGCATATTGGAAGGGCGACCAGAACAACAAGCAGCTTCAGCGCGTTTACGGTGCGGCATATCCCTCCAAGGACGAGCTGAACGCATATATCACTCAGCTTGAAGAGGCTCGTAAGCGCGACCACAACAAGATCGGTCGCGAGCTCGAGTTCTTCACCACCGTCGACGTTATCGGTCAGGGTCTCCCCATCCTTCTCCCGAAGGGCACGAGAGTCATCCAGCTTATGCAGCGCTGGATCGAGGACGAGGAGCAGAAGCGCGGTTATCTTCTCACCAAGACCCCGCTTATGGCAAAGCGCGAGCTTTACAAGATCTCGGGTCACTGGGATCACTATCGTGACGGTATGTTCATTATGGGCGATGCAGACGACGAAACCAAGGAATGCTTCGCGCTTCGTCCCATGACCTGCCCGTTCCAGTATCAGATTTTCCTCAACAAGCGCCGCTCCTATCGCGACCTTCCCATGCGTCTCGGCGAGACCAGCACCCTCTTCCGTAACGAGGATTCGGGCGAAATGCACGGCCTTATCCGCGTTCGTCAGTTCACCATCTCCGAGGGTCACCTCGTTCTCCGTCCCGATCAGCTCGAGGAGGAATTCAAGGGCTGTGTCGAGCTCGCTCAGTACTGCCTCGAGACCCTCGGTCTCTGGGAGGACTGCACCTTCCGCTTCTCGCAGTGGGATCCCAAGCGTACCGATAAGTACGAGGGCACGCCCGAGCAGTGGAACGAGGCTCAGGAAATTATGGGCAGACTGCTCGACAACCTCGGCATCAACTACGAGATCGGCATCGACGAGGCGGCGTTCTACGGACCCAAGCTCGACATCCAGTGCAAGAACGTATTCGGCAAGGAGGACACCATCGTTACCATCCAGATCGATATGCTCCTCGCCAAGAAGTTCGGTATGGAATACGTCGACTCCGAAAACAAGCTTGTTAATCCCTATATAATCCACCGCACCAGCATGGGCTGCTATGAAAGAACCCTCGCACTGCTTCTCGAAAAGTACGCAGGTGCGCTCCCGATGTGGCTCTCGCCCACGCAGGCGTCGGTCATTCCGGTCAATGCCGATATGAACGGCTACGCCGCAGAGGTTGCGAAGAAGATGGAAGCCTGCGGCATCCGCGTCCGTCTCGACGACAGAAACGAGACCATGGGCAAGCGTATCCGCGAGGCTCAGATCGAAAAGATCCCCTATATGCTTATCGTCGGTGCCAAGGAGCAGGAAATGGGCGCAGTTTCGGTTCGTAACCGCAAGGGCGAGGACATCGGCGCAATGCCCGTCGACGAAATGCTCGCGAAGTTCACCCTCGAAATCGCTACCAAGGCGAAGTAAGAGCGGTTTATAAGAACGGTTTATAAGAACGGTTTATAAGAACGGTTTTTCCAAGAACCCTTTTTACAAAAAGTGTTCTTGAACTCCCAAAAACTTTTAAAATAAAAAGACTTCTTGAAAAAAGAAGTCTTTTTTATCGAACAAAATGTAAAATATACTTGACATTTGGTTTTATATGTGTTACAATGCGTGCATAGGAGGTGCCAAGCCTTGAAAAACAAACGAATCAAAATTGCGCGAATAGAATGCGATATGTCGCAGGACGACCTTGCGAAGGCGGTCGGCGTAACGCGGCAGACCATAGGCGCAATCGAAAACGGAAGCTATAACCCGACGCTTAAGCTGTGCATCGCGATTTGCAAAGCGACAGGGAAAACACTTAACGATCTTTTCTGGGAGGAAAACGATGAAGAATCAGAATAACGTTCAATTAGACGAAAGACAGATGCAGATACGCGCAAAAACGACGCTTGTTGCGCTCACGTTTGCGTTAATAAGCCTTATAGTCGCGACGGCTGTGCGTATTATGCAGACCGACGATATCGGATGGGAATTCTGGGTGATGCTCGGGATTATCCTTATTATGGCTGTGGGCGACAGATTTTTCGGCGATATCGAGGAGCCGAAGGATATGCTCGGACGCCCGCTTCCCCTTGGCAATAACAAAGAGGACAGGGCGAAGAGAATTAAGAATTACGCGCTTGAAAGCGGCATCTTTGCTCTCGCCTGCGCGGTGATGGATATTCTTCTCATCGCCACCGGCAAGGACGACGTTACCGATATGGAGCTTGCCGAAATGCTGTTCCCCAATCTCGACAAGGTCGTTACCGTTGCGATCACCGCAGTAATCGCGTTCGTAACGATGTTCGTCATTTCCTTCATCTTTGAATACGTTATAGGTGAAAAATACAAGGTCAAAAAATACAACGCACTCCTCGCGAAGCTCGACGCAGAGGAAAACGAGGAATAAAAAAGAAGCCGTACGCCTGATTTTTAGGCGCACGGCGTTTTTTATACTGTGACAGGCGCTCTTATCAGCTCCTGCGGAATCAGGCTGTAATCGAACATAACCTCACTTTTGTTGTTCCAGATCAACTGCTTTTCGAGAAATTCGCCGCTCGATTTATCGTATACGTTGCGATACACCTTCGAAAAGCGGTAAAACCTTTCACCCTTCCTTGCGAAGTGGTGGTCCTCCTCGACAAGCTCGTAGCTGTAGGGGAACTCGCGCTCGCTCCTCAGCTCGACGTACATCATTTCGCCCTCGGTGGTAACGAAAAGCTGAACCCTTTGGTCGGTCGTATTCTTGAATCGGAAGTCGATGTAATTATATCCCGCCGCCGTGCCCGCTCCGAGCGGCTTTCTCACGCCCTCGTCGGGTGCAAGCGCGTCGGAATGCGTATGAAACTCGGTGACGGTAAGTGGGGTCTGCAAAACGAGCAGATGCACGTAGTTCGCGAGGTTGCAAAGTCCGCCGCCCACGCCGGGGATAAGCTTATTGTTGCGGATGATTCTGCCGTCCTTGAAGCCCTTGCGCTTGGTCGGCTTGCCGACCGTTCTGCAGAATGAGAATGTCTCGCCGGGCTTTATCACGGTGCCGTTGATGCTCCTGCCCGCGATGCCGATATTGACCGCCTTGTTTTCCTGAAGCGTCAAGTCGACTCCGGGCGCGCGTCTTATCATATTCGACTCAAATCTCGCGACAAGGAAGGGGAGCTTCTCCTCGCTCTTTTCTTTTGCGAATCTTTCGCTGCTCTTAAGGTCCTTCAAATGGCGCAGACATATTTCCTTTTGCACAGAGATCGCGTAGCAGGTCGGGCTTATTTCGCAAAAGAGCCTCTTTTTCTTTTCTGCCATTTTCATTCCTCCGTTTTAGTGATGCCGCCGAGCCGATGCTGCTTGCTGCTCTTCAGATATCGGTCGAGAAATATCTTTTCTGCCTTGCGGCGCTTGCCGAAGTTAGTCTCGTTCGGCAGTCTTATGAATTTCACGAGGATGCTTGCTATCTTACATCTGTTTGCACCGAAAACGTCGGTGAAAAGCTGGTCGCCGATAAAAACCGCCTGCTCCTTTTTGACGCCAAGCATCGAAAGAGCCCTTTTATATCCGCGCTTCAGCGGCTTGCCTGCCTCGTCGATATACAGCGTGTCGATATTTTTAATGAACCGCTCGATCCGCGCCTTATTGTTGTTTGAAAGCAAAAGCGTCTTGAACCCGATAACTGCGAGCCTTTCGAAAAGCGCGTCGACCTCGGGCGTCGAATCGTCGCCGTGATGCACGAGAGTGTTATCGATATCGAACATTATCGCGCGGTATCCGAGCGAATACAGCTTCTCATAATCGATATCAAAAACGCTTTCAACGTATTCGTAGGGGTATAAAAGCTTTAGCATAATTTCACCGCCGAAGCAACTTGATCTACCGCAATAATACCACAAAAGAGCAAAACAGTCAACAGAAAGCCGTTTTTTGCCGAGAATTAGCGCAAAAACGATTGATTTTTCGGGTTGTGTTTGCTATAATTTTGACATAAATTGCGAATTCTTCGCAGGGAGGCAGCGTCATGAACGGTCCCGAGCTTATCGTAATGCTCACCCGAAACGACCTCACAGTCGAAAACGCGTACGAGATTTTCGACGAATGCAAAAACACAAAGGCTGAATACTGGGGCTTCAAGGAAGAAGGAATCTCCTTCCCCGAAATGAAGAAGCTTTGCGCCTACATAAAGGAATGCGGCAAGACCGCCGTACTTGAGGCGGTTGCCTACACCGAGGGAAAATGCCTCAGTGCCGCGAGCGTTGCAAAGGAATGCGGCTTCGATATTCTTATGGGCACGCTTTATTACGACTCGGTCAACGATTTCTGCATCGAGCACGGGATAAAATATATGCCCTTCATCGGCGAGGTCAGCGGAAGACCGTCGGTGCTCAAGGGAAGCGCCGAGGAAATGATACGCGAGACCAACCACCACGTCGAGCACGGCGCCTTCGGTGTCGACCTTCTCGGTTACCGCTACGTCGGCGATTGCGTCAGGCTCAACCGCGAGCTTGTCTGCGGCGTGGACGCGCCCGTTTGTGTTGCCGGCAGCATCGACAGCGTCGAGCGGCTTGACGAGATCAAGCGTATCTCGCCCTGGGCGTTCACCGTCGGAAGCGCGTTTTTCGAAAACAAGTTCGGCGACAGCTTTGCAAGTCAGGTCGATTTTGTCTGCGACTATCTGAAAGGATAAAGGTTATGTTAGAAAGAACAAGGGCGCTTATCGACGCGCTCATACAGGACAACCCCGGCGTTGAAGCCATTGCGCTTTACCAAAACGGCGAAATGCAGCTTGTTCACCGCTTCGTTCCCGCAGGTCCGAGGCTCATATACTCGCACACAAAAAGCTTCATCTCGACGCTTGCGGGCATCGCGATCGACGAGGGCAGGCTTACGCTCGACACCCGCGTTATCGATCTTTTCCCCGAATACGAATCGGTCATCACCGACGAAAACGTCAAAAGCATCACGCTCCGTCACTTCCTGATGATGAGCTCGGGGCTCGGAGCCTCTCTGCTTATGAGCTCGAACCGCAGAAAGGGAGAGGGCTACCCCGATTACGTCGGATATATGCTTTCTCACAAGCTTCAGTATCCCTCGGGTGAAAAATTTGCCTACTCCAACGGCGACACGCATATGGCAGGCTGTATGGTTCAGCGCGCTGTCGGCAAGCCTCTGCTTCAGTACGCCTACGAAAAGCTTTTCTCAAAGCTCGATATGGGCTTTCCCGCGTGGGAGACCGATCCCGACGGGACGGCGTTCGGCGGAAGCGGGCTTTATCTCGACGTCACCGAAATGATGAAGCTCGGCATCCTGTATCTCAACGGCGGCGTCTGGAACGGTGAGCAGGTCGTCTCGCGCGAGTGGGTCAGCGAGGCGGGCAAAAAGCATATAGACACGGGGCATCCCGACTCCTGGAACAGCGGCTACGGCTATCAGTTCTGGACGGTGGGCGAGCGCGAAAACGCCTTCCGCGCAGACGGTATGTACGGTCAGTTTTCGATAGTCCTTCCCGACGCAAACGCAGTTCTTGCATCGCAGTGCAGCGAGCGGAACGACGTTGCGAAATTTGCGGAAATGCTCAGAAAATACACGATAAGATAACAAAAACGGAGTCGTTGCCCAAGTGTTCTAAAGGACACTTGGGCAGTTTTATTCGCCTCATGGGGTCTCCACAAAACATAGTTTTGTGGGGTTATTCATTCGGCGAGTGATATTGCTCCGCAGTGATATTATGCTTCGCATAGTTATATTGCCTTCGGCAGTTTGAGGCGAATAAAATATCACTGAAATCGTAAGATTTCAATATCACTCTTTTGGAAAATATCTCGTCTGCGACGAGGTATTCCAAAAGAATATCACTCTGTGCGTTTAGCACAGAATATCACTATATAAAAATTACTACCCGAAAAAGAGGTTAATTTTCTCTTCTTCGGGTAGTTTTGTCTTATACTGTTGCAAGCAGGAAATTTGTGTGCCAAATTCCGTTTCCTTATAGAAAACTGTCCTTAGGAAACCTGTTCGTTTGACTCCGTTTTTTTATGCTGTAAGCGATTTCGCCTTGGCAACGGCACCGAATGCGGGTGCACGGTCGCTTGTGACAAGGTGTGCCCTGTCGTTTATATACTGTGTAAGCAGCTGCAACGATATTTCGGAGCGCAGTATTCCGCCCGCAATCGCGACCTCGTAATCGCCCTTGAAATAATCGCCTGCACGGTTGATAAGCGAAGCGATATATTCCATATTCTTACCGAGTATATCCAACGCCGCGGCATCGCCGCCCTTAGCCGCCTCAAACACGGTCGGTGCAAATCGGGCGATCTCATCCTTCGACGCTATTAGCAGCTTATCGAGTGCGACCAAAAAATCGGCTCCGAGGCTTTCGTGAAGCAATACCTCGAGCAAGCCCTCCTTTTCGCGTCCGTCGATGGTTTTCACCGCGTGCGCGATAGCCGCCTTACCGATCTCGTACCCGTTTCCGATCATATCGAAGCTGCCGTAGCCGCCGATACGCTTGATCTCATCTCCACGCTTTACGAAGCAGGACGAGCCGGTGCCGCATATGACGCTGACACCGTCGCCGTACGGAAACGCGCCGTAAAGCACGTTTATCCCGTCGTGGAGTGCGTCGACTCTTGCGCTCGGAAGCAGTCTTGAAAGCAGATTCCTCACTCGCGACGAATAATCCGAGCTCGTGAGACCCGCGATCCCCGCAAACGCGGCAGACACTTCGTCTGCATCGATTTTGCTTTCGGCAAGCAGTGCAAGGATGTTTTCCCTCAAAAGCGATTCGACCGCATCAATACCTATATCGTTCGGGTTCGATCGAGTCGCTATCCGTCTCGCGACCTCATTAAATTCAAGGTCGCAGATCAGAAAATCGGTCTTACTGCCGCCGCCGTCGATACCCAAAAGGTATTTAGTCATTTTTTGCGTTCTTTTCGAGAAGAGCCTTGATATCGTTAAGGGTTGCAAGGGTCTTTTCCTCAACGCTGGGCTCTGCAGGTGCTGCGGGTGCTTCTTCCTCTTCCTTCTTCTTGAGGCTTTCAAGCTTGGTGCGCATCTTCATAAAGATCCTGATGACAATGAACATACAGAAAGCGACGATAAGGAAGTCAACTATGTACTGAATGAACTGACCGTACTTGATTGCAACCTCGGGAACTGCGGGAACTGCAGCCGTGGTTTCGGTTGCGGGAACCTCTGCAACCGCTTCCTTAAGCACGTACTTAAGGTCGGAAACAGACTGGCCGCCGAAAAGGTGACCTACGGTAGGCATAATGATGTCGTTAACGAGAGAGGTTACGATCTTACCGAACGCACCGCCCATGATAACGCCGACTGCCATATCGAGGATATTACCCTTAGTGATAAACTTCTTGAATTCAGCAAAGAATCCTTCTTTTTTAGCCATTTTTTTCATTTCGCGATAGACCATACAACGGACTTGTTTTGTCCTCCCCGCGGGCGCGTGACGCGCCTTTCATATTCGCGGTGTTCGATACAACGAGCTTGTCGCCTTCTCCCCGCGAGACCCTACAGAAGCTTGGAATGTTCTACGAGGTTCGACAGACTCGGGGTCGATTCAACAAGAAACGCCGTATGCCTTCGCATTCCTTTCTTTTGTGTTTTTTTGTTTGGCGGAGCAATCAAAGCTCCGCCGCTTTTTGTTTAGAGGTTTGCGTTGAGCTTTTCGAGCAAAGCATCTGCGTCCTGTCCGTGTGCAGAGCAAGCATCCTTGATGCTTTCGCCGCGCGACATCGGGCAACCGAGGCAGTGCATGCCGATCTCAAGGAAAAACTTTGCAAGCTCGGGATGTGCGTCGAGCACGTCGCCGACGAGCATATCAGCCGTTATCTTGGTCATTGCCGTCGCTCCTTTCGTTAGGGTTATTTTCTTTTTCATTTTCGTCGTTTTCGTTCCCGAAGAAATCGTGGAATTCTTCGGTTCTGCGTACCGCGGGAGCAGGTGTGTCGGTTTCGTCGGAGTCGTCTGCGCCGTCGGTCCTTTCGGGATCCGCTTCGGGCTCGGCATCCTCGTCAGCCGATTTTTCCTGCTTGCCCTTCGGAGAGATAAAGTATCTTGCCACCTGTGTCGCCGTAAAATAAGCCAGACACAGCACGAGTGACAGCGTGAGCTTCGACGGCTCGGGCACGCCGTAGCCAAACACCCTGTGTCCGAATCCCGTGCAGGTAAGTGCAAATATCATCAGCAGCGCGAGCGCACCGCTGAGATAAAGCAATCGATTGCCGAACCGCCTTGCGGCAAACACTCCGCCGTGCGCGGCTACCGAGCCCGCGTAAAGGAAGAGCATCAGCGTGAGCGATATCATCGAGCAGGTGTAGCTTTGTGTTGCGGAGGAGATGAAATAAAGCACGAAGCCTCCGCCCATTGCGAACATAAGGGGATAAATAAAGTCGTTGATATGCGGATTCTTTGACGAGAACGGGTATGCGTCCCGCAAATTCTTGACGCTTCGCGGCTCAAACGCAAGTGCAAATGCAAACGCAAGGTTGAACAGCATACCGCCGAACAGCACGTCCTGCGCCCTGAACGCGACGCTTTGCGTGTGGAACGCGGTGAACAGCGACGCCACGAGCATCATTATAATGCCGACCGGCAGATAGCTCAGCACCGAGCTTATCCTGCGGCAGATCGTCTTTGCGTTCAGTATCGCGTCCGAAATAAGGTTGATACCGCTTCCCAGCATCATCGCGTCAGCCGTCATACGAAGCGTATCGCAGGAGCTTTCGGGAACCATCGAAACGTCTGCCGTTGCGACGTTCGGAAGCTCGTTTATCCGCTCCGCCGTGACGACAGTCACTCTGCCGCTGTCCTTGCGGAGCGAGATTATATCGTTCCATTCATTGTCGTCCACGTTGAGGAAAAGCCTGTAAAACGGGACGTTTGCGATAACCAGACCTCGCGAGCAGGAGCGAAGCTGCTCGGCGGTGATTATCTGCGATTCATCGTTGATTATGCCTGCGCTCTTTGCCGAGTTCAAGGCGGTGTAATATGCGTCGTTCGAATTCAACACGGTCTCGATACCTGCGTTATCGCAACGGTAGACCGCCTCTGCGACACCCGGATCGAGCGAGCTTGCAAACGAAACGAAGCCCTTGAATATAAGCCTGTGCTCGGCTTCGATATCGCGAAGCGTTTCGGCGTCGGTCTCGCCGCACGCCACGGCAACCAGAAAGCTTGCCGTTCTTGCCGCATCCTCGGCGGCGGAAAGTATCTTCTTGCGTGTAAAATCGCTTAATTTATAATCTGTTCCGTCCAGCGTATAGCCGACGCACCTCGAAAATATATTTTCGGGCGAGCCTCTGACTATCACCGTATTTTTTCCGTTTCTCAGCACGAGCATACGCGAAACGTCGCCCGAAAGCGAATATTCGGCGTCCATTCGTATGTACTGCTCGCGTATCGGACCGATCGGCTTGTTCCATTCGCCGAAGTAATCGACGACTGCGTTTTCGATCGGCGAGCCCTCGTACTCGGGAAGCCCGCGCGTCTTTTTCTTTTCCGCCGCGGTTATCATCCTCGCGTCGGAGCAGACGAGCAGCAGCTTGACCAGCTCCTCCGCCGATTCGTCGGGGCGCTTTTCGCGGTCGTAGCTCTTGCCCGACAGGAACAGTCCGGTAAGCGCGATCCTCTTGGGCGGGAACGCAAGGTTCTTACCGCACATTATCGTGTTTGCCGCCGCGAGCGTCTGGATACAGCCGTAATTCTTCACGACCGTCCCGTCCTCAGCCATCTTCTTACAGCCAAAGCCCAATGACGACGCGCAAAGCGAGACCATGCTGTCGCAAAGCGAGCTTGCGCCGATAGCCACCGAAACGATAAACCAATCGGTAACGTCGGCACCCGCAAGCACACCGATGACGAGCAGTAAAAGACACGACGTAAGCGATGCCACCGACATAAATCTGCAAAGCGATTGCACGTACTTCATTATCGGGGGAGTGTAATCGTCAAGATTTTCGCGCATACGCCGCTGAAGCGTGTCCTTGCCGGTGCGGCAAACTATCGCGCTTGCGTGGCCCGAGGTCACGATACTGCCTGCATAAAGCATATTCGGGCAGATCGACTCGATGCCGTTGCGTGCAATATATCTGCCGTCCTTACGGACGCTTCCCGCGCTTCCGCTGACGTGCGTTTCCATCACGCAGAGGTTTATATCGTCGATGATCCTGCAGTCGGCGGGCACCATCATGCCCTCGTCCACGCTGATGACGTCACCCGGGACAAGCACCCTCGAGTCGAGCATGCTTTCCTCGCCGTTGCGCATCACCCTCGCCTTAAGCGACGAATACTTCTTCGGCAGCCTCAGCGCGATGCTTGCCCTGTATTCGGCAAGCGCGTTGAGCACGGTTATCGCGGCGACGGCTAAAGCCATCACTAAATACGTAGCCTCGGTCGGGCGGAAGAGGAACATAATGAGCGAGGAAACTATAAGGAATCCTCCCATCAGTCCCTTGAACTGATTTCTGAGGCTTTCGCGGAAGGAAAGCCTGAATTCGCGGCGTATCTCGTTCGCACCGAACAGCCTTCGCGCCTTTTTGATCTGCTTTGGGGTCTTTCCCATGATAAGATCGGTTTCCAACGCCTCGGCAACCTCTATCGGCTGCATCTCCTCGGGCGAAAAGGTAAGATCTTCCTCATACTGTGTGCCGGAAACGGTTTTTATTTTTAGGTTTTTTCTTCCGTTTTCTGCCATTTCAAGCCTCTGTGGGTTTATTTTTGAGCCGTAATAACAACCTTTCCGTCGCTTGCATCTGCAGATATGACGGTTATCGGGTCGCGGTATGACGCGACTATTTCGTTGGCAAGCTCATCCTCGACGTCGGTCTGAATGAGTCTGCGGAGGTTGCGGGCACCGTATTTCTCGGAATATCCCTTTTCGGCAAGATGCGCAACAAGCGAGTCTGTGAAGCTGAAGGTGATGCCCTTTTCGGCAAGCACCTCCTGCAGATCGCAGAGCATTATCCTGCAGATCGCCTTGAAATTATCGCGAGTGAGACGGTTGAACACGACTATTTCGTCGACACGGTTGATAAATTCGGGACGCAGGAAGGATTCGAGCGCCTTCATTACCTTCGCGCGGTCGTTCTGCGTGACCGTTTCGCCGAAGCCCGCGATCGAGCCTCCCTCACTGCTGCCGGCATTGGTGGTCATAATAATTACCGTGTTCTCGAAGTTGACCTCCTTGCCGTGGGCATCGGTGATCCTGCCGTCGTCGAGTATCTGGAGCAGAATGTTCATCACGTCGGGGTGCGCCTTTTCGATTTCGTCGAAAAGCACCACGGTGTAGGGCTTTCTGCGTATCTTTTCGGTAAGCTGACCCGCATCGTCGTATCCGACGTAGCCGGGAGGCGAGCCGATAATGCGCGAAACCGAATGCTTTTCCATAAATTCGCTCATATCAAGCCTTATCAACGCCTCGGGTGAGTCGAACAGATAGCGTGCGAGCACCTTTACGAGCTCGGTCTTGCCGACGCCGGTGCTTCCCGCGAAAATGAAGGATACCGGCTTCTTTTTGTAGGAGATGCCCGCGCGCGAGCGCTTTATCGCCTTCGCGACCGATGCGACAGCCTCGTCCTGACCGATGATGCGGTTCTTTATCTCGGCTTCGAGCCGCTCTATTTTCATAAACTCATTTTCGCTGATGTTCGTTGCGGGGATGCCGGTCCACACCTCGATGACGCGTGCTATTTCTGCGTCGCTCAGCGTCAGCCCGTCGCGCTCTGCGGAAAGCTCGTTGAAGCGAGCCTCCTTCTGGAGCAGGGCTGTCTTGAGGTCCGCGATGCGGCGGTAATCATCCTCCTCGGGAGTTTCCTTGCTTTCAAGCGGGCTGAGCTCGGCACGGAGCTTTTTGATCTCCACGCTGAGTGCGGCGATCTCGTTGATGATGGGGGAGTGCATCGCCATATGTGCGCACGCCTCGTCCATAAGGTCTATCGCCTTGTCGGGCAGGAATCGGTCGGTTATATAACGCTCGGAAAGCGTGACCATCCTGCGCAAAAGATGATCGGGAATGTTGATCCCGTGGTGGTTTTCGTAGTATTTCTTGATGCCTGCGAGTATCTTGACGCTGTCCTCGATCGAGGGCTCGCCTATCATTACCGGCTGGAATCTGCGCTCGAGCGCCGCGTCCTTTTCGATATACTGACGGTATTCCTTCAGCGTCGTTGCGCCGATGAGCTGTATCTCCCCGCGGGAGAGTGCGGGCTTTAAGATGTTAGCCGCGTTCATACCGCCCTCGGCGTTACCCGCGCCGACGATGGAATGTACCTCGTCGATAACGAGCACGGCGTTGCCTGCCTTCTTTGTTTCCTCGATAAGACCGCGCATTCTGTTTTCGAACTGACCTCTGAACTGAGTGCCTGCAACGACCGCGGTCATATCGACAAGATATATTTCCTTGTCCTTGAGCTTGTAGGGCACGTCGCCTGCGACTATTTTTTGAGCCAGCGCCTCTGCGACGGCTGTCTTACCAACGCCGGGCTCGCCGATAAGGCAGGGGTTGTTCTTCTGACGGCGGGTGAGAATCTGCACCACCCGCTCGAGCTCGCTGTCTCTGCCTATGATGTTGTCGAGCTTGCCCTCGCGAGCACGCTCGGTGAGACAGATGCAGAAGTCGCGAAGATAGCTTGTTCCGCGCTTGCCCTTGGGCTTGCTCTGCTTTCCGTCGGTGCCTTCGACCCTTTCACCGCTTTCCGAAGGCTTGCCGTTGCCGAAAAACGCCTCGAGATCGATAGAGGGCGCTCTGCCCTCGTCGTCGCTGTCGACGCCGTCCATCGGTACAAGTCCGTTCATGCCCTCGCTGATCGCGTCGATCTCCTCGGGACTGATATTCATCTGATTGAGTATGTCATCGATCGGCTTGATGCCGAGCTCCTGAGCGCATTTTATGCAATATCCCTCGCTGGTGACCTTGCCTGCGATACTTTTCTGCACGAAAATTATCGCGGGGCGGACCTTACAGCGCGAGCATCTTTTGAGTTCCATTTAACGTGTCTCCTCGTGTTTGTTGCGAATGGTTTCGTTGTATTTTCCCTTGAAGACCTTCAAATAATACATCATCAGCGAAAAGATGAGCATAGAAAGCATAACGATACAGATGACAGAATCAAGGGCAATGCTGTCTCTTATGAATATTCGAAGCAGGGCGCAGACGAACAGTATCACCGTCGCGAGCTTGCCGTACCAAAGCGCCTGCATTACGACCTTTTTCCGTTTCTTTACAAGGATACCGCCGATAAGCATAAATGTCTCCTTGATAAACAACGGAATGGCAACGACAAGGAACCATACGTTGTCGACCGCGAAGCAGAGCGCCGCGGCAAACTGCATAAGCTTATCCGCAACAGGGTCGAGCACCTTGCCGAGGTCGGTTATCCAGTTGTTTCTGCGTGCGAGATATCCGTCAAGCGCGTCTGTAAACCAGGCGAGAAGATAAATCAACGCCGCCTTGTAGGTTACCGAGGGTTCGGAGTATTTAAAGTAATAAACCACAAATACCGGAATCATCAGCAAACGAATGAACGATAAAATATTCGGGATATGTTTCATTTTTGCCTCTTGTATTTTAGATAAATCCGCGTTCTAAATGAAGAACGAGAATACGTCTATCTTGCTGAAGAATGCGTAAAGCAGGGTGCTTTCGGGGTCGAGCATATCGATAAAGCCGCTGTCGATAAACGGCGCGTGTCTGATGAGCAGGTCGACGACGAAGCAGAAAAGCAATACTCTGAAAAACGCGAGCAGTACGCCGAGCAGGATGCCGAGCGCCTTGTTTGCCGTGCGGAGGATGGGAAGCCTTGCGACCTTGTCGAGAATGCAGGCGACTATCGCAAGCACTATCTGAGTCGCGATGAACAGCACGATTATCGCAAGCAGCGTCGCGATAACGTCGATTATCGGAGTCGCGATCCGTCGTGCAAGCATCGATTCTCTCGCTTCGACGTTTACGGCGCTTTCGATATACCAGCTTTTAAGATCCTCGAGCTCGAGCCCTGCGATCCTTACGAGCGCGTTGAAATCCTCATTTTCGCCGTCGAGCAGACCGTAGATGCCTTCGGAGCTGCTTGTCAGCATCTCCTCGATCTTGTCCTCGGTGGTCTCTCTCACCGTGTCGGCGATAGAGGTTTCCTTAAAGCTTTCGGCAAGTGTCGGGGCAAACATCGCGGTGATCGCGATTGCAAGAATGAACGAGACCGCGCTTATTGCAGTCTTGACAAAGCCGTTTTTTGCGGCAAAATACACGGTAAGCGCGATGATTGCGATTATGATTATATCAAGTAAAATGCTCATTGTTCGGACTCCTTTTCTGTGTCGAAGTATTCCGCTTGGTTTTCCGAGAAGAGGATTATTGAATCCCCGTCGGCAACAAGCGAGGAATAGGAGGTTGCGATTTCAAAGGTCCTTTCGCTTCCGTCGTTAAGATCGCATTCGGTCAGAACGCCGGGCGAGAGGGTATAAAGCTTTTCGCCGCAGATTATCGCGTCGGAAAGCGAGGATTTGAACTGCTTTTTAAGCAGCACGCTTCCGTCGGGAAGGTAGACGGTCGATTCGGTTCCGCCCGAAAGTCCCTCGGTAGAGTAATTGATAAGCACGTGCTTGTCGAACACCTTGCCCGAAAGCAGCTCGTTGGCGGCAAAATCCACCTCGCCGACGATATTGTTTTCGGAATCGAAGGAACGCATCGTGTCGGTGGTCAGCAGACAGTAGCCGTCCTCCGTGTAATATATGCCGAGGGGTATCTCACCTATGAATTCCTGCTCGAATACAGCGTTTTCTTGGTTGATATTGAACTTGGCTATCTGCGTGATGAGATTGCCCTTCTTAGAGTAGTGTGCCGCGGTGATGAACTCCTGACCGTCGGGCGAGATCGCCGTGAAATCAACGTATTTGTCACCGAACAGGCGTGAATAGCGTATGCGGAAGTCCTTGTCATAGACGTACACCGCCGAGCGGTAGCCCTTTGCCGAGCTGACGACGGCGAATTCGCCGCTTGCCGCCGAGGACACCCAATGTATCGGGTAGTCGTACTGAAGTCTTTGGAGCTGTGAATAGGAGTTGAATATCCTCAGCTCCCTGCCGCCAAGATCGTAGCAGAACAGGTTGACCCCGTTTTCTATCATCTTAGGATGGTCGAAGGTGAACACCTCGCGAAGTATGACGTCGCCGTCCCAGCCTGCGACGGTGAGCCCGTTTTCGTTAAGGATCGCAAGGTCGCCCTTGTAGATTATGCCGCGGTTGCCCTTGCTTCCGTCAAATGCGATAAGGCTTCCCGCGTGGGTGTTTTCGTCGTCGCCGACGTTCAGGAACTTCATCATATATTCGAAGTTGTCGACCGTGATCTCGCTGCTGTGGAAGGAAAATGCATAGACCGCGAAAATCACGATGCAGATAAGGACGGCGTATCTCGCAAGGGATGCGTATCTCGCCAGACGGATATAATGCGCTTCGACCGTCGGGGTCTCGCGAGTCTGCTTCTTTTTGTCGCTGAAGCCCGAAAATATTCCCATGCTTTGCCTCCTTTTTTCAATAGTTAAGTGATATCAGTAAAATACTCTGTTGAGCGTCAAGCCCTTTGCGGGTGCGGTGATGCCCGCGTTTGCCCGATCGAGCGACGCGAGAATGTCGCGAATGGGCATCATTTTGTCGCCTGCCGCCGCGTGAGCGACGGTTCCGACCATAATTCTTACCATATTATATAAGAACCCGTCCGCCGCGACTCTGAAAATGACTTCGTCGCCGTTACGCTCGGCGTTGAAATACTTTATCTCGCGAACCGTGTCGGTTATTTTCGAGCCCGCCGCCATAAACGCTTTGAAGTCGTGCCTGCCGACAAGCTCTTGGCAGAGCTCGTTTGCGTATTCGACGTCGATGTGCTTGGGGAAGGTCCATTCGAAATCGTTTTCAAACGGGTCGCGTATGCGCGAATTTCTTATTTTGTAAATATACTCCTTGCCCTTTGCCGAATAGCGCGGGTGGAAATCCTCGTCCGCGTAATCCGCCTCGAGCACCGAAATATCCTCGGGCAGCTTTGTGTTTATCGCCAAGGGAAGCGATTCCTTGCTTATGTCGGGAAGCTCGCCCGTGACGAGCGCGACAAAGCCCTTCGCGTGGACGCCCGAATCGGTACGGCTGCACCCGGTAAGGCATACCGCTACGCCCAGCGACTCGGTTATCGCCTTTTGAAGCGTGGCTTGCACGGTCGGCTTTTCGGGCTGTACCTGCCAGCCGCAATAATTTGTGCCCTTATATGCTATTTTGAGAATATATCCCTGCAAAATCCGATTGCCTCCGACCATGTGATCCTGTCAAGAAAGAATATCGCGACGGTTACGAGCGTTACGACAAGCAAAAAGATATAATCGCCCGCCTTCGCCTTCATAACCTTAAGCTTGGTCCGACCCTCGCCGCCGTGATAGCAACGGCATTCCATTGCATCGGCAAGCTCCTCCGCGCGGCGGACCGCCGAAACGAAGAGGGGAATAAGGATGGGTATAAGCGCCTTGAGTCGGTTTATCACGTTTCCGCTTTCAAAGTCGGCGCATCGCGCCTTCTGTGCCGAGATTATCTTGTTCGTTTCCTCGATGAGCGTCGGGATGAATCTCAGCGCGATCGACATCATCATCGCAAACTCGTGAACCGGAACCTTGATCCTTTTGAGCGGGCCGAGCAGAGATTCGATGGCGTCGGTAAGCTGAAGCGGACTCGTCGTGAAGGACACGATAACGCTTGTGCCGAGCACGAGCGATACGAGACGCAACAGCATAAACACGGCGTTGCGGATGCCGTTTTCATATATTTTTATGAATTTCCAAGCGAAAAGCGGATCGCCCTCGCCCGATGTGAAAAACAGATTTATTATTGCGGTGAAGATCAGCACGAAGAGCAACGGCTTCACCGATTTTATCAGTATTCCGAATCTCACGCCCGACACCGAAACGAGGAACACCGTGAACAAGAGCGTTGCCGCCATTGCAAGCTCGGTGCTTGCGATGAGCACGAATACGAGGTATTCGATGAGTATCAGCAGCTTTATTCTCGGGTCCGTGCGGTGCAGCAGCGATTTTCCGGGGTAATACTGACCGAAGGTCACGTCCTTAAGCATAATTTATCTCCGCGCAGGCACTCTGCCTGCGTTTTTTCGCTCAGCCTGTCAGCGACTCAGCGCCTTTTCGATTTCCTTTTTTGCGTATCCGACCGTGTATACGTCGGTGCTCTGACATATCGAGCGCTTCTTGAGCTCGATGAACAGCTTGGTGATCTGAGGCAGGTCGAGATTTGCGTCGAACAGCTTCTCCGCCTGCATAAATATCTCCTCGACCCCGCCCTGCATGAATATCTCGCCTTCCTTCATAACGAGGATCCTGTCTGCGTATTTCGCGATATCCTCCATGCTGTGCGAGATTATGAGCAGAGTCGCGCCGAACTCCTTTTTGTACTCGGTAAGTCCCTGAAGTATTTCCTCTCTGCCCTTGGGGTCGAGTCCCGCCGCGGGCTCGTCGAGCACAAGCACCTCGGGACGCATCGCAAGCACGCCCGCTATTGCGGCGCGCCGTTTCTGTCCGCCCGAAAGCTCGAAGGGGGATTTCTTCAGCTCCTTATCGCTAAGCCCGCAGAAGTCCGCTGCCAGCCTGATGCGCTTTTTTATTTCGATTTCGTCGAGACCCAGATTCTTCGGTCCGAACGCGATGTCGGATTCGACAGTCTCGTCGAAGAGCTGATATTCGGGGTATTGGAATACGAGCCCGACGCGGCTGCGTATCTTCTTCATTTCCTTCGGCTTTGCCCAGATGCTTTCGCCGAAAAGCAGTATTTCGCCCTCGGTGGGCTTTGCGAGTCCGTTGAGCAGCGACGCGAGCGTGCTTTTGCCGCTTCCCGTGTGCCCGATTATGCCGGTGATCTCGCCCTGCGGAAACACCGTGCTTATATTGTTCAGCGCCGCCTTGCGGAAGGGCGTGCCCTCGCCGTAAATGACGCTGACTCCTTTTACCTCAAGAGCATTAGCCATTTTTATGCCCTCCGATATACGTTTCAAGAACGTCCGCCGCGTCCATCGCGTGAAGTATTCCGCGCGGCAGATCGTGCCCGTCCTGCTCGAGCAGATACAAAAGCTCGGTCACCTGCGGCACCGCAAGCGACGCCGACTGAAGCCTTTCGACCTCCGAGAATATCTCCTCCGGTCTGCCGTCGCCGATGATCTCGCCGCCGCTCATAACGATTATCCTGTCCGCCTCGACAGCCTCGTTCATATAATGAGTGATGGTGATGACGGTTATTCCTATTTCCTTGTTGAGCCGCTTCATCGCGGCGACTATTTCTTTTCTGCCGCTCGGGTCGAGCATTGCAGTTGCTTCGTCAAAGACGATGCATTCGGGGCTCATTGCGAGAATACCCGCAATTGCGATCCTTTGCTTCTGTCCGCCCGAAAGCTTGTAGGTTGCGTGGTCGGCGTATTCCTCCATGCCGACGGTCTTCAGCGCCGCGTCGACACGTGCGCGTATCTCCTCACGCGGAAGCCCGAGATTTTCGGGTGCGAAGGCAATGTCCTCCTCGACGATGCTCGCAACGAGCTGGTTGTCGGGGTTTTGAAAGACCATACCGCATTTCTTGCGGATGTCAAAGGCAAGAGAATCGTCCGCGGTGTCGAGCCCGTCGACAAGTATCTGACCCTCGGTCGGCAAAAGAATGCCGCACAAAAGCTTTGCGAGCGTGCTTTTTCCGCAGCCGTTGTGACCGAGAATGGCGACGTAGCTGCCCTTTTCGATCTTCAGATCGATGCCGTTTATTACCTTTTCTTCCTCGGGCGAGTATGCAAACCCGATCCCTCTTGCTTCGATAAATGACATTGCTTTACCTATAACTCAATACCTGAAATTAATAAAACCTGTAAAAACTGATCGAAACGCTTCCGCTTTGTGTCGAGAGCGACGTGTTAAGGCGTCCATCGGCTTGCCGCGCCGCAGGGGAGGATCTCGCCGCTGCTTTCGACGGGGATGCCGATCTCTTGACTTTCCACGCTTCCGCCGAAGCGTCTCGTGTGCTTGCGAAGCACGTAGCCGTTTGCCGCGGGCGAAAGCCCCGTCGTGTAGGAATTCAGAAGCACGAACAGCGGCTCGTCGGAAAGCACCTGACAAACGAGCCCGACAAGCTCGTCAAGGCATTCCTCGATGACCCACTTTTCTCCGCCCGGTCCACGACCGAAGGAGGGCGGGTCGAGAATCACCGCGTCGTATTTGTTGCCGCGTCTTATCTCGCGTGCGACGAACTTGAAGCAGTCGTCGACGATGTATCTTATTTTGTTCTGCGGGATCTCGGAAAGCTCGGCGTTGCGCTTTGCCTTTGCAACGATGCCCTTGCTCGCGTCGACGTGGCAGACGAACGCGCCCGCCTTTGCCGCCGCAACGCTTGCGCCGCCCGTGTAGGCAAAGAGGTTCAACAGCTTTATTTCGCGTCCGCTGTTTTTAATGAGCTTGGTGAACCAATCCCAGTTCGCCGCCTGCTCGGGGAAAAGCCCGGTGTGCTTAAAGCCCATGGGCGAGATGCCGAACCTGAGGTCGCCGTAAGAAATTATCCATTCCTCGGGGACGTCCTTCTTGATCCATTCGCCGCCGCCCGAGCGCGACCTGCGATATATGCCGTCCGCCTTTTTCCAGCCGGGAAGAAGGCGTTCTCCGCTCCAGATGACCTGCGGGTCGGGTCTTATGAGGGTGTAGTCACCCCATTTTTCAAGCCTTTCGCCGCCGTTCGCGTCGAGCAGACGGTATTCCTTCCAGTTGTTGGCAGAATACATATGTTTTTCCTCCGTGGGACAGTTATCGTTATATTTCGTCGGTGAAGGTCATTTGCTCGATCATGCCGCTCGGCACCTCGAGCCCCAAATGACGGTATGCGCCCGCCGTTGCGCATCTTCCGCGCGGCGTGCGGTTTAAAAATCCGAGCTGAAGCAGATAGGGCTCGTAAACGTCCTCAAGCGTGACCGACTCCTCGCCGATGACCGCCGCAAGCGTTTCGAGTCCGACGGGTCCTCCGCCGAAATGCTTGATTATTGCGGTCAGCATACGCCTGTCTACCGCGTCGAGCCCGAGCGCATCGACCTCAAGTGCGTCAAGCGCGGTACGTGTGATGTGAAAATCGATGACGCCGTTGCCCTCGACCGTCGCAAAGTCGCGCACGCGCTTGAGAAAGCGGTTCGCGATACGCGGGGTTCCTCTCGAGCGGAGCGCGATCTCGTAAGCGCCGTCCGCCGTGATGGGAATACCGAGTATGCCTGCCGAGCGCGAGATGATAAGCGAAAGCTCCTCGGGTGTGTAAAGCTCGAGCCTGAACGACATACCGAATCTGTCGCGCAGGGGAGAGGAAAGCTGACCCGCTCTAGTCGTTGCGCCGATGAGCGTAAAGGGCTTCAACGGGATGCGGATTGAGCGCGCCGACGGGCCCTTGCCCATCATAAGGTCGAGCGCGAAATCCTCCATCGCGGGGTAAAGCACCTCCTCGACCTGTCTCGGGAGTCTGTGTATTTCGTCGATGAATAAAATGTCGTTTCTTTCAAGCGTAGTGAGAAGCGCCGCGAGGTCGCCCGCCTTTTCGATGGCAGGACCGCTCGTGACCTTGAGGTTTACCCCAAGCTCACCCGCGATGATGCAGGAAAGGGTCGTTTTGCCCAGACCGGGAGGGCCGTGAAGCAGAACGTGGTCGAGGCTGTCGCCGCGCGATGCCGCTGCTTTGATGAAGACCGAAAGGTTGTCCTTCACCTTTTGCTGACCGACGTATTCCGAAAGCGTCTTGGGACGCAGAGAAAATTCGCTGTCGACGTCCTCTGCCGTGAATTCTGCGGCGGTGAGTCGGTTTTCAAAGTCGAAATCCTCGGAATAGTCGGGGATCTTGGAATTTATGGGCATTTATCGTCCTGCCTCCTTTCCGAGTATGCGGAGCGTCTGTGCGATAAGCTCCTCAAGCGGCAGGCTGGTGTCGAGCTTCTTCAACGCCTCGGTAACCTTTGCACGCGGGAAGCCGTAAAGCGCGAGGGTGTCGATAACCTGAACCGCCTTTTCCTTGTTTATGCCGGCGCCTTGATCGCTTGTGCCGACCGACAGGTCGGGTGCGCCGATCTTGTCCTTTAATTCAATGATAAGCTTTTGCGCGGTCTTGAGTCCGACGCCGGGCGACAGCGCGATGGTCTTTGCATCGTTGTTTGTGATAGCGGCACGCAGATCGTCGGGCGACAGGGTGCCGAGTATCGAGATTCCCGCCTTGGGGCCGATGCCCGAGACCGAGATGAGCTTGGTGAAGAGGTTGAGCTCGTCCTCCTCGGCAAAGCCGTAAAGCGAGATGTTGTCCTCGCTGACCGCCATATAGGTGTAAAGAAGCACGTCCTTGCCGCTCTTCATCGAAAGACGCGAGCTCGTGGCAACGGATATTCCCATTTTAAAGCCGACTCCGCCGCAGTCGACGACCGCATAGTCGCCGCCGAGCGATGCGAGCGTGCCGTGAATGAAATTTATCATTTTCGATGCCTCCGTGGTTATTTGTAAGAAGTTATGCGCGTTCCGTGGCAGAGCGCCAGCGCCAGCGCGTCAGCGGTATCGTCGGGCTTCGGAGTCTCGTTCAGACCGAGCATCAGGCGCACCATATACTGCACCTGCTGCTTTTCGGCTCTGCCGTAGCCGACGACCGAGCTTTTTACCTCAAGCGGGGTGTACTCGTAAATATCAACGCCGCATTTGTAGGCTGCAAGCAGTATCACGCCTCTTGCCATCGAAACGTCGATCGCCGTGGTGATGTTGTTGTTGAAGAATATTTCCTCGACAGCCATACAGTCGGGCTTGTATTTGGTAAGTATTTCGATCATCGCGTCGTATATTTCGTCGAGCCGCTTTTCAATCATCTGCTTGGGCGCGGTGGTTATCGCGCCGTATTCGATTGCGCGGTACATGTCACCGTTTTTCATCACCAGCCCGAACCCGACGGTCGCAAGTCCGGGGTCGATACCCAATATAAGCATAAGCGCTTTACCGTCCGTTTATCGGCTTCGCTCTGCCCTTAAAAGGTGCGGGCGGCAAAGCCATATAATAAATCAGTATATTCTAACATATTTTTTCATTTCAGTCAACCGAATTAACCTTGATTTAATGTTTAATTTGTAAAAAAATATAAAACCACTTGTATTTTTTTCCGGAATAATTTATTATATATGGGTGCAAGTGCAATCAACAATCGCAAAAAGCGAATATGAAAGGATTTATTCAATATGCAGATCATTGACAGAGTTAAGGAAGTAATCGCGAAGCAGCTTCGTATCGACGTAAGCGAGATCGCGGACGACGCAGCGGTAGTTGAGGACCTCGGCGCGGACAGCCTCGATATCGTCGAAATGCTTATGACCCTCGAGGACGAGATGAATATCATCATCCCCGACGACGCTACCGGACTCAAGACCGTTAAGGACATCGCTACCTACCTTGAAAAAGAAATTGGCTAAAAAAGCAGTGCTCTTCGACCTCGACGGTACGATAATCGACACCATCGGGGATATTGCCGCCGCGATAAACCGCGCGCTTGCCGAATACGGCTTCCCTCCGCGAAGCGTTGCCGAGGTTCAGAGCTTCCTCGGAAACGGCTCACTTATGCTTATGCGCCGCGCTCTCCCGAACGGCGGAAGCGACGAGCTTTGCCGCGAGGTCCGCGAGGTCTTCCGCAGGGAATATGCAAAAGGTATGCTCGATAACACCCGCCCCTACGACGGCATTGCCGAGCTGGTTGCCGAGCTTGGGGAAAGGGGAGTCGTCTCCGCAGTTATCACAAACAAGGACGACAAAAACGCCGTCCCGATGGTAAGGCATTATTTCGGCGACCTGTTTACCTGCGTGCGCGGCGTGCGCGCGGATAACGATAGGAAGCCCTCGCCCGAGGTCACGCTTTCGGTCCTCTCCGAGCTTGGCTTTTCGGTTGAAGAGGCGGTGTTTGTCGGCGACGGTATGGCAGATCTCGGCGTTGCGAGAAACGCGGGTATCGACTTTGTTCCCGTCGGCTACGGCTACACGCCTCCGCAAAGGCTTTACGAGGAATGCGGCATCACACCGCTTGACGACGTTGCGGCGTTGCGCAAAAGGCTTCTCGAAATCACTTAATCGCGTCATAGAGGCATACGGCTTATCACCGTGTGCCTCTGCTTTTATGTCGAAAATATGCAAGCCACGATGAATAAATGCATAATTATACACTACATTCAAGAAAATATGCAGATTATTACAAGAGAGATTCAAAAATATTGAATATTTTATCATATTTGCTATTGACTTTTGGGCTTTTCGGGATTATAATGGCAACGCAAAATGAAAAAATATACAGAGGTTTATGAAAAATGAGCAAATCCGAAATCAAAAAAGTCGTTCTCGCCTACTCGGGCGGACTCGATACATCCATCATCATTCCCTGGCTCAAGGAAAACTACAACAACCCCGAGATCATTGCGGTTGCGGGCAACGTAGGTCAGGCTGACGAGCTTGACGGCCTCGAGGAAAAGGCTATCAAGACCGGCGCAAGCAAGCTTATCGTTGCCGACCTTGTTGATGAAATGGTCGACGAGATCATCATCCCCGCGCTCAAGATGGACGCTAAGTACGAAACCTACCTTCTCGGTACCGCGTTCGCGCGTCCCGTTATCGGTAAGAAGCTTGCCGAGATCGCTATCGCAGAGGGCGCCGACGCTATCTGCCACGGCGCTACCGGTAAGGGTAACGACCAGGTTCGTTTCGAGCTCGCTATCAAGAGATTCGCTCCCGGAATGAAGATCATCGCTCCCTGGCGCGAATGGGATATCAAGTCCCGTGATGAGGAGATCGATTACGCAGAGGCACACAACGTTCCTCTTAAGATCTCGCGCGAGACCAACTACTCCAAGGATAAGAACCTCTGGCACCTGAGCCACGAGGGTCTCGATCTTGAGGATCCCGCAAACGAGCCTATGTACGACAAGCCCGGCTTCCTCGAAATGGGCGTTTCTCCCATGATGGCTCCCGACGAGCCTACCTACATCTCCATCGACTTCGAGGCAGGCGCTCCCGTGGCATATAACGGCGAAAAGATGAAGGCGTCCAAGATCATCGCAGAGCTTAACAAGGTCGGCGGTGCAAACGGCATCGGTATCATCGATATCGTCGAAAACCGTCTCATCGGTATGAAGGACCGCGGCGTATACGAGACTCCCGGCGGAACCATCCTCTACTTCGCACACGAAATGCTCGAAATGCTTACCGTCGACAAGGACACTCTCCACGTAAAGCAGAAGCTCGCTGTCGACTATGCGGATCTTATCTATAACGGCAAGTGGTATTCTCCTCTTCAGGAGGCACTCACCGCATTCGCAAACGAAAGCAACAAGTTCGTTACCGGTACCGTAAAGCTCAAGCTTTACAAGGGCAACATCATCCCTGCAGGCACCACCTCTCCCTATTCGCTCTACTCCGAAAACCTCGTAACCTTCGACGAAAGCGATTACGACCAGAAGCAGGCTGAGGGCTTCATCAACCTTTGGGGTCTTCCCACTCAGGTTCAGGCGCTTCGCGAGCAGGGAAAGCTTTAATCGACTCTTAACAGGAGAAACACCATGGCAAAAATGTGGGCGGGCAGAACCGCAGGCGCTACCGACAAATTGGCTGACGATTTCAATTCCTCGATCTCGTTCGACTCGAGAATGTACCGTCAGGACATAAAGGGCAGTATGGCGCACGCCGCGATGCTCGGCGCACAGGGCATTATCGCCGAAAGCGAGGCAGATACGCTTATCGCGGGCCTCGAGGGCATACTTGCCGACCTTGAATCGGGCGCTCTGCCCATAAATATGGAATGTGAGGACATACATATGTTCGTCGAGCAGGTGCTTACCGAGCGCCTCGGCGACGTCGGCAAAAAGCTTCACACGGCAAGAAGCCGTAACGATCAGGTCGCACTCGATCTTAGAATGAACCTCCGCGACGAGGCGGAAGGCATCGTAGCGCTTCTTAAGGAGCTTATACGTGCGCTTCTCGAGCAGATCGAATGCAACAAGACCACGATAATGCCGGGATACACCCACCTTCAGCGTGCTCAGCCGATAACCTTTGCGCATCATCTGCTTGCTTACTGCATGATGCTTTTGAGAGATATCGACAGATTCAACGATATGAAGCGGCGAATGAACCTCTCTCCCATCGGCTGCTGTGCCTTGGCGGGCACAACCTATGACACCGACAGATATTTCGAAGCCGAAAGGCTTGGCTTCGACGGCATCTGCATGAACAGCATCGACGGCGTTTCGGACAGAGACTTCTGCGTCGAATTCGTCTCCTGCTGTGCGACGCTGATGATGCATCTTTCGAGATTTTCCGAGGAGATCATTCTCTGGTCGAGCTGGGAATTCAAGTTCGTTGAGCTTTCGGATGCATACACCACGGGCAGCTCGATAATGCCTCAGAAGAAGAACCCCGATATGGCGGAGCTTATAAGAGGCAAGACCGGCAGAGTTTACGGCGACCTTATGGGCATCCTTACGGTTCTCAAGGGACTTCCGCTTGCATACAACAAGGATATGCAGGAGGATAAGGAGGGCATCTTCGATGCGGTCGATACCGTCAAGATGTGCCTCGGCATAATGATCCCGATGATTTCGACAATGAAGGCGATCCCCGAAAATATGCTCAAGGCGGCACAGGAGGGCTTCATCAACGCCACCGACCTTGCCGATTACCTTGTAAAGAAGGGGCTCCCGTTCAGATCGGCATACAAGATCTCGGGAAGCATCGTTGCCGAATGCATCAGAAAAAAATGTGTTCTCGAAAGCGTTACGCTTGAAGAATACAGACAATACAGCGATCTGTTCGACTCCGACGTTTACGACGCTATTTCGCTTGAGACCTGTGTCGCAAAGCGTATCTCGGTCGGCGGTCCCGGGCTCGAATCCTGCGAAGCGCAGATAGAATTTGTTAAAAACGGACTATCCAGATGACTGATATATTTATAGACGGCAGTGCCGGAACCACCGGACTGCGAATATTCGAGCGCCTCAGCGCGAGAAAAGATCTTAACCTGATAACGCTTCCCGACGAGCTTCGCAAGGATACAAAGGCGCGCAAGGAGGCGTTGAACGACGCGGATATCGCGTTCCTCTGCCTTCCCGACGCGGCTGCCGTAGAGGCGGTCTCGTTGGTCGAAAGCGATCGGGTCGCGATAATCGATACCTCTACCGCTCACCGCGTAGATCCCTCGTGGACCTACGGCTTTCCCGAGCTTAAGAGAGGCGGCAATTACGAAAGCATAAAGAATTCCAAGCGCATTGCGAATCCGGGCTGCCACGCCAGCGGCTTCAACGCGTTGGTCGAGCCTCTTGTGGAATCGGGTATTCTTCCTGCGGACGCAAGGCTTACCTGTACGTCGCTTACCGGATATTCGGGCGGCGGCAAAAAGATGATCGCCGAGTACGAGTCCGCAGAGCGTGAGCCGTTGCTTGACGCACCGCGTATGTACGGGCTTTCGCAGACGCATAAGCACCTGCCCGAAATGAAGGCGGTGTGCGGCTTGGAAAACGAACCGATCTTCTGCCCTATTGTTGCTCCGTTTTATTCGGGAATGGAGGTCACGGTCCCGCTGTTTGCGTCGCAGATAAAGGGCACGGCAGACGATATTCGCGCGATCTACGCCGATTATTACAAAAAAGGACTCGTTGCATATTGCGAAAACGGCGACGAAGGCGGATTTCTTTCCGCTTCGGCGTTGTCGGGAAGAGACGATATGCAGATAACCGTTTGCGGAAACGGTGAAAGAATATTGCTCGTTTCGCGCTTTGACAATCTCGGCAAGGGTGCATCGGGTGCGGCTATACAGAATATGAATATCCTGCTCGGCTGTGACGAAGCGGCGGGATTGGATATATAACGGAGTAATTTAATGAGGATCATTGAAGGCGGTGTTTGTGCCGCAAAGGGCTTTACCGCCAACGGAATACATTGCGGAATCCGCAAAAATAAGACCAAGCGCGACTTGTCGCTCATCGTAAGCGAAAAAAGGGCGTCCGCTGCGGCTGTCTATACTACGAATCTTGTCAAGGGCGCGCCTCTGACTGTTACGAAAAAGAATATTTCGGACGGCTTTGCAAGCGCCGTTGTATGTAACAGCGGCAACGCCAATACCTGTAACGCAAACGGTATAGAGATCGCCGAGAAAATGTGCGAGCTTGTCGGAAACGAGCTTGGCATTTCTTCAAGCGACGTTGTCGTGGCTTCGACCGGTGTTATCGGTCAGCCGCTCGATATCACCCCCATTGCAAACGGTATGACTCTTCTGGCGTCGGGGCTTTCGGACAAGGGAAGCGACCTTGCCGCTGAGGGCATAATGACGACCGACACCGTGAAAAAGTCTGTCGCGGTCGAATTTGAAATAGGCGGAAGGGTCTGCCGTATCGGCGGAATCGCCAAGGGCAGCGGTATGATCCATCCCAATATGGCGACGATGCTCGTGTTCATCACGACTGACTGCGCGATTTCTCCCGAAATGCTTTCGAAGGCACTCTCGTCGGATATTGCCGATACCTTCAATATGGTAAGCGTCGACGGGGATACTTCTACCAACGATATGGTCACCGTTCTTGCCAACGGTATGGCAGGAAACGACGAGATCACTTGCGACGGAACCGATTTTGCGATATTTATGAAGGCGCTCAATACCGTTACCGTGCATCTGTGCCGTATGATCGCGGGCGACGGAGAGGGCGCAACCAAGCTGCTTGAATGCTCGGTTTCGGGTGCGAAGGATACTGCTACCGCGAAGACCGTTGCGAAGAGCGTTATTTGCTCGAGTCTGCTTAAGGCGGCGATGTTCGGTGCGGATGCAAACTGGGGACGCGTGCTTTGCGCAATAGGCTACAGCGGCGCGGACGTCGACGTAAGTAAGGTCGGGGTTTCGTTCAAAAGCGCGAAGGGCGTTATCGGGGTCTGCGAAAACGGTGCGGGCATTGAGTTTTCCGAGGAGCTCGCAAAGGAGATCCTGCTCGAGCGCGAGATCGAGATCGTCATCACGCTCGGCGACGGAAACCGAAGCGCGACCGCGTGGGGCTGTGATCTTACCTACGATTACGTAAAGATAAACGGCGACTACAGAACCTGATAAGCCGTTTTCCGGAGACAGAAATGGAAAATAAAATATCCAATTCGGAACGCGCTCAGGTGCTCACCGAGGCGCTTCCTTACATCAAAAAATATACCGGCAAGGTCGTCGTGGTCAAATACGGCGGCAACGCAATGATAAACGAAAAGCTCAAGCAGCAGGTCATGGAGGACATTGTTCTTCTTTGGCTTATCGGCGTTAAGGTCGTGCTCGTTCACGGCGGCGGACCCGAGATAAACGAGCTTATGACGAAGCTCGGCAAAAAAGCCGAATTCGTCGACGGACTCCGCGTTACCGATAAGGAGACCGTCGATATCGTACAGATGGTGCTTGCGGGCAAGGTCAACAAGACGCTTGTGAATCTCCTTGAAGCAAAGGGCGGCAAGGCGATGGGCATCTCGGGTATGGACGGCAGACTCATCGAAGCCGAAATGAAGGACGAAAGACTCGGCTACGTCGGAAAAATCACCAACATAAACATCGAGCCGGTCACCGATCTTCTCGAAAAGGGATATATTCCCGTCGTTTCGACCATTGGCTGTGATATCGACGGCAACGTTTACAACATAAACGGTGACACCGCCGCGGCATACGTTGCAGGTGCGATAAATGCGGAGCGTCTCATTATGATGACCGATATTACCGGTATTTTGCGCGACAGAGACGACCCCTCGACGCTTATCCCCGTCGTCACGATCGAGGAGGCCGAAAGGCTCAAGGAGGAGGGCGTTATCTCGGGCGGTATGATACCCAAGGTCGATTGCTGTATCGAGGCCATTTCCGAGGGCGTCAGCAACGTTATCATTATGGACGGCAGAGTGCCTCATTCCATACTTATGGAGCTTCTCACCGACGAGGGCGCGGGCACGATGGTAATGCCCTGAAGCATTTCCGAGGATAAAATATGAGCTTAAAAGAAAAAGATAAAAAGTATATTGCCAATACCTACGCCCGCTTTGACGTCGAAATAGTGTCGGGCAAGGGCTCGGTCGTTTACGACGCGGACGGAAAAAGATATATCGATATGGGCTCGGGCATAGGCGTTACCTGCTTCGGCATAGCCGACGATGAATGGGTGAACGCCGTGACCGCGCAGCTTAATAAGGTCCAGCATATGTCCAACCTTTATTACACGCAGCCCTGTGTCGAGCTTGCCGAAATGCTTTGTAACGCAAGCGGAATGAAGAAGGTATTCTTCTGTAACTCGGGCGCCGAGGCTAACGAGTGCGCGATAAAGGCTGCGCGTAAATACGCTTTCGAAAAAAAGGGGAGCGACTGCTACCGTATAGTCACTCTCGAAAACAGCTTCCACGGACGTACCGTAACCACGCTTGCCGCAACCGGTCAGGCGGTGTTTCATAAGGATTTTCAGCCTCTTACCGACGGTTTTCTGCATACACCCGCAAACGATCTTGACGCAATGAAGTCGATCGTAAGGGAAAACAGTATCGCGGCGATAATGATCGAATGCATTCAGGGCGAGGGCGGTGTCAATCCGCTTACCCCCGAGTTTGTTAACGGTATAGCCGAGATCGCACGCGAGGAGGATATTCTCCTCATCGTAGACGAGGTTCAGACCGGCAACGGCAGAACCGGCGAAATGTACGGCTATATGAATTACGGCATCACGCCGGATATCGTCACCACGGCGAAGGGCTTGGGCGGCGGACTTCCGTTGGGCGCGTGTATGCTCGGCGAAAAGACCGAATTCGTTCTCGGCTACGGCGACCACGGCTCGACCTACGGAGGAAATCCCGTAGCTTGCGCAGGCGCGGTAAGCGTCATTTCTCGTATGAACAGGGGCTTTCTTGATGCGGTTAAGGCGAAAAGCGAGCTTGTTTTCAAAACGCTCGAGGGCGCCGAGGGCATCGAATCGGTCAGCGGTATGGGCTTGATGATCGGCATTCAGACGGTCAAGCCTGCCAAGGACGTTGTGGCGAAATGCAAAGAGCTCGGCGTTCTATGTCTCACCGCAAAAAGCAAGGTGCGGCTTCTCCCCGCACTCAATATCGACGAAGAAACACTCGTCGAGGCACTCAACGTTATCAAGTCGGCGTGTGCCGATTGAATATTTTTCTCATAAGAAAGGAATAACACCATGAAAAAGATCATTGCACTTTTGCTTGCTGTAGTTTGCGCAAGCGTATGCTTCGCAGGCTGCGACAAAGCTTCCGATGAATCCTCCGCCACCTCCGGCGAAAAGGAGACCCTTACCATCGCAACCAGCCCCGACTTTCCTCCCTTCGAATCCCTTGAGGGTGAAGAGGTCGTAGGTATCGAGGTTGAGCTCGTTAAGCTTATCTGCGCTGACATCGGTATGGATTACGAATTCGTTCAGATCGACTTCGACTCGGTTCTTCTCGGCGTTCAGTCGGGCAAGTACACCTGCGGTATGTCCGGTATCACCGTTAACGACGACCGTAAGGAAAATATGCTCTTCACCGATCCCTACTACATCGCAGCACAGGTTATCGTAGTTAAGGAAGACAGCACCATCGCTTCCAAGGCTGACCTCGAGGGCAAGACCGTATCGGTTCAGACCGGTACCACCGCTGAAGAGGGCTGCGGCGACGCAGGCATTGCTGTTGAAGCATTTGCACAGAACGCAGACGCTAAGGCTGCACTTACCACCGGCAAGGTTGACGCTTGGGTAGTTGACAACCTCACCGCTATCCAGATGGTTGTTGAAGGCGACGGTCTCAAGATCCTTGAAGAGAACCTCACCGAGGAGCCCTACGCACTCGCATTCGCAAAGGGCAACGAGGAGCTTGTTGAAAAGATCAATGCAAGCCTCAAGACCCTCATCGACAACGGCTCTGTTGAAAAGATCTTCACCGACTTCGGCGAAACCTACGTTAAGCCCGAATAAGTAAAACGCAATCGCAAAAGGGTGCGATAAATGCACCCTTTTGCTTCTTTTGTATAAAACGTAAGGATATTTTTCGTATGAAAAGAACATTAATCTCTTTATTGGCGGCGCTCTTCGTTTTCTCCGCGCTTTTGCTTCCCGTCGCCGCTGCGACAGACGATTCATCGACCGCTTCGGCGGGTGAATCCTCCGAGGCTGAGGAAAATAAAGCCTCCGTCATAGACTGGAATGACAATCAGACCAAGGACGAAAACGGCAATTACACCTTCGATAACGCCTACGGATACGTTTTTAAGATCGAATCGGTCAACAGCATCGTGCTTAAGGAAAACGCGATCATCTTCACCGACGAGGTAAGGTATCGCGCGTCACTTCCTCAGTACGGCGTAAGCATTCTTCTTGCTCCCACGAGCGAGGAAAACGTTTATAAGGTGCAGAAGAGCCCCATAGTCCGCCCCGACAGCGCCGACAAGGCGATCGAAGCGGGCATCAACTTCGAAAACGGCAATATCGTACTCGTCGTTATGTCGTCGGGCGACTGCCCTCCCGCATCCAACTGGGAGGCAAAGGTTGCTTCCGTTGCACTCGGTGCGGGCGATAAGGTGACGCTTTCGGGCATCGACCTTGAAAAGGGCATCGCAAAGAAGGCTACCGTTACGGTTCAGGACGCGCCCAAGGGCTATAAGCCCACCAACGGCGTCGAAAAGGCGCCCTCGAGCACCGCGTCTGCCGAAAAGCCCACCTGGATCGCAAAGCTCAAAAAGACCTTTATCGAGGGTGAACGCTATAAGTGGCTCCTCGACGGTCTTAAAAACACCATGATAATCACCTTCGGCGCGCTTATCATCGGTGTCCTTATCGGTGCGGTGATAGCGATCGCGAAGTATTTCTGCGAGGGCAATAAAAAGCTCTTTTTCGTGAACTGGATCTGCGATCTGTACACGACCGTTATCCGCGGTATCCCGATAACCGTTCTTCTGCTTGCATTCTTCTACATAATCCTCGTTTCGGCAAAGAGCATCACCGTCGCTATAATCGCCTTCGGTATCAACTCGGGCGCGTATATGGCAGAGCTTATCCGAAGCGGCATCAACGCCGTCGACAAGGGACAGATGGAGGCGGCTCGAAGCCTCGGTCTTTCCAAGGGTCAGGCGATGTGGAAGATCATTCTCCCGCAGGCGATAAAGAACATCCTTCCCGCTATCGGTAACGAATGCATCGCACTTTTGAAGGAGACCTCGGTCGCGGGCTACGTTGCGATCGTCGATCTTACCCGTGCGGCAAACAACATCAGAAACAAGACCTTCGACGCGGTCAATCCGATAATCGTGCTCGCGTTGATGTATCTCATAATCGTCGTTGTTATGACGAAGCTGCTTGCAATTCTCGAAAGGAGGCTGCGCAGAAGCGATGGAAAGAAATAACGAAGTGCTTATCCGCGTAAGCGACCTTAAAAAGGATTTTGACGGCGTATCGGTATTGAAGGGCGTCAGCATCGATATCAACAAGGGCGACGTGGTCTGCGTTATCGGCGCATCGGGCTCGGGCAAATCGACGTTTTTGCGATGCCTTAACCTTCTCGAGCTTCCGACCGCAGGCTCGATAATCTTCGACGGCGAGGACCTTACCGACAAAAAGGTAAACCTCAACCTTCACCGACAGAAGATGGGAATGGTGTTCCAGCAGTTCAACCTCTTCCCGCATATGACCATACTTGAAAATATGACCTGCGCCCCCGTTTTGCTCAAGAAGGCGACCAAGGAGCAGGCGGAAGCAAAGGCGAAGGAGCTTCTTGCCCGCGTAGGACTTGCCGACAGAGCAGACGCCTACCCGAACCAGCTTTCGGGCGGACAGAAGCAGCGTGTCGCAATAGTCCGTGCGCTTTGCATGGAGCCCGACGTGATGCTTTTCGACGAGCCGACGAGCGCGCTCGACCCCGAAATGGTCGGCGAGGTTCTCGACGTTATGCGCGAGCTTGCAAGCGAGGGCATGACGATGGTAGTCGTAACCCACGAAATGGGATTCGCGCGCGAGGTATCCAACCGCGTTATATTCCTTGACGACGGCGTTATTGCCGAGGAGGGCACGCCTGCCGAGGTGTTCGGCGCACCCAAGTGCGAGCGCCTGCAGTCGTTCCTCGCAAAGGTGCTTTAAAGGAGAAACGATATGACACTTAAAGGCAGAAGCTTTCTTAAATTACTTGATTTTACACCCGAAGAGATAAAGTATCTCATCGACCTTGCCATTGACCTTAAGGCAAAGAAAAAGGCGAATATCCCTCACAGGCTCTGCGAGGGCAAGAACATCGCGCTTTTGTTCGAGAAGGACAGCACGAGGACTCGCTGTGCATTTGAGGTTGCGGGTGCCGACCTCGGTATGCACCCCGTCTATCTCGGCCCGAGCGGCTCGCAGATGGGCAAGAAGGAAAGCATTGCGGATACCGCTCGCGTGCTCGGCAGAATGTTCGACGGTATCGAATACCGCGGCTACGGTCAGAGCATCGTCGAGGAGCTTGCCGCATACGCGGGCGTTCCCGTCTGGAACGGCTTGACGAACGAATTCCATCCTACCCAAATACTCGCCGATTTTATGACGATAATCGAGCATTTCGGCAGTCTTGAGGGCAAAAAGCTCGTCTATATGGGCGACGCGAGATATAATATGGGCAATTCTCTTATGGTCGGCTGTGCGAAGATGGGTATGCATTTCGTTGCCTGCGCACCGAAGGAATATTTCCCCGATGCGGCTCTTATCGCGGAATGCGAGGCTGTTGCAAGCGAAACCGGCGCGACGCTCGAATTTATCGAGGACCCGATGCTTGCGACCAAGAACGCCGACGTCATCTACACCGACGTGTGGGTGTCGATGGGTGAGCCCGCAGAGGTTTGGGAAAGCCGCATCCGCGAGCTTTCGCCCTACCGCGTGATAATGGAGATCATGGATAACGCAGGCGCACAGTGCCGCTTTATGCACTGCCTCCCCGCATTCCACGATCTCGGCACCGTCATAGGCAGAGATATTCACGAAAGGTTCGGCATCGATTGCATGGAGGTGACCCACGAGGTCATCGAAAGCGACCGCTCGATCGTTTTCGACGAGGCGGAAAACCGTATGCACACCATCAAGGCGGTTATGGCGGCTACGCTTTAATTTGCATTGAACAGAAAAATACAGAGGAGCCCTGCGTATATAACGCGCAGGGTTCTTTTTGTTGTCACAAAGCACCAAAAAAGGGTTGGGACAATTGTGAGGAATTACGAAAATATTTTCGCGGCCGCTCAGGCGGTTGACATTTTGCAATAAAAAAGGTAAAATTAGTTGGTTAAATTTTATAAATTCACGGAGGTTATTATGAAAGCGACAAAACATATCCTTGCATTGTTACTTTCGCTTGCGATGATCTTTTCGATGATCGTTGCATCGGGCGTTATGACCGCTTCCGCTATTGCGGGTGGCGGCTTGCCTACTACTTATTACCGCGCATACGGCGTCGACCTTTCCTTCTGGAACGGTACGGTTGACTTCGCAAAGCTTAAGGCATCGGGTTGCCAGTTTGCGATCCTTCGTATCGGTTATGAGGGCAGCTCGAGCCGAACCGATACACTCGATACCAAATTCCTTACCTATTACAACGACGCTCGTGCGGCAGGTATGCCTCTCGGTGTCTATTTCTACTCGCTTGCTACCACCTATGCGGGTGCTAAGCAGGACGCACAGTGGGTAATGAATCAGATCGAAAGCCGCAATATGTATTTCGAGTACCCCATCTATTACGATATAGAGGACAGTACCTATACCTATCAGACCTCGCTCGGCTCTGCCGCAATGGAGCAGCTCGCGCTTGGCTGGTGTGAAACCCTTGAGGCAAACGGCTATCTGCCCGGCATTTACGGCGGCGGCACTCAGGTTATCGATAAGCTTTCGAGTAGCTTCAAGGCGAAGTACGATACCTGGTATCCCCGTTACAAGTCCATGGACGCGAGCAACCAGTTTGCATCCAACTATAAGGACTACAGCTCCTACTGCTGCATGTGGCAGTTCGCCATCTTCAACAACTCCACCTACAGCGGCTTGTCCAGCAACACGCTCGACAAGAACGTCTGCTACAAGGACTATCCCTCGATAACGTCCAAGTACGGCTATAACAACTGCGAAGGCGGCGCAAGAACCGAGCTTGAAGAGCTTGTAAGCAAGGCAAAGAGCGCTCGCTATGACCATTACACCGAGCAGGCACTTGCGGTTCTCCGTGCAACCTATAACGAGGCGGTCTCGCTTCTCAACAATTCGAGTGCTACCGACTCCTCGCTTTCGGATATGTCCGCAAAGCTTGAAAAGGCTCTTAACAACACCGTTGCAAATAACGAAAACGTCATTTCGGTCGGCAAGAGCTACACCGCTACCGCAAGCGGCAGAACCGACACCTTCGTTGACGACGGCAAGCGCCTTACCGACGGCGCAAAGGGCACTACCGACGGCGGCACCGATAAGTTCTCGGGCTTCAACAGTAACGATCCTATCGACGTTGTGGTCGACCTCGGCGGCAACGTTTCCTCCAACACCTACCGTATTTACGCGGCTAAGATGGAGGAATGGGGCATTCCCTCGCCTGCAAAGCTTACCATTTCGGTCTCCAACGACGGAACCAACTTCACCACCGTTGACTCTACCGAGATCAGATACCGCACCTACGCGAGCGATGGTTGGAATATGTTCACCTACACCGTGAAGTCGGATACCACCCGTACCGAGCGTTACGTTAAGTTCACCGTTACTCCCGGTGCAAACCACGTATGGCTCGAAGAGGTTCAGGTAATGAACAACCCCATTGCGGCGACCGGCAAGATCTACGTCACCGGAATGAACAAGTACATCTACGCGGGTGATACCGTTATCTTTACCCCCGACCAGAGTCCCATCACCGCAAGCAACCACAATATCAGCTACACCACCAACGTTGTTGCTACCTGGAACGGCTCGAGCTACGTAATAAGCTCGATCTCCACCGGTACCGGCACCGACACTCCCGATATCGCGCTTAACAGCAACCAGATCCTCATTGCTACCCACGATTGGGAATACGGCACCGACGATCCCATCATAGGTTCTTCGGTAAACGCAGGCCGTCTGAAGGGCGCAAAGATCGGCGATTCGCTTTCCTTTACAAACGTTGATATCAACGGCAAATCGCTTTCTGTTACTCCTACCATTCAGGTAATTTCGGTCACCTCCGAGCCCGTTGAAAAGCCCGATAACGCAAAGACCTTCTGGGTGACTCACGTTAACGACAACACGAGCGAGGGCGCAGGCACCATCTTCACCTCCTCCTACGAGGGTGCGGGCTGGTGGCTCCACGTAGCGTTCAAGCCTGTTTCGGGTAAGGACGGCGTGTACGAAATCGTAAACCTCTCCAACGGTATCGACGACGGTAAGGCTACCGCACTCGCTATTCCCGCAGGCGGCTTCGTCTGGGCTATCAACAAGGGTAACGACTATCCCTCGCTCGGACTCGGCGACACCGACTACACCTCGCCCAAC
>JAFXDO010000048.1 GCA_017563195.1 Clostridia bacterium
AAAATATACCCGCGTTCAGAAACAGCAAAAACAGAACAAGGGTGATTATATAGGTTTTATCCTTGAATCTCATAGCTCGAACCTATAACCCGTTTTGTAAAGGGTCTTCAGCCTTTCGGACAGCCCGAGCTTTGCGCGAAGCTGACGGATATGCACGTCGACCGTGCGGGTGTCGCCCTCGTAATCGTAGCCCCACACGAGCGAGATTAGCTTCTCACGCGAGAGTGCGATATTGCGGTTAAGTATGAGCGTTTCGAGAAGAGAATATTCCTTCGGCGTGAGCACGACCTCGTTTCCCGAGCGGAACACCTTCTTCGCCGAGAAATCGATTATAACGTCATCGAAGCTCAGAGTTTCGTCGTCCTTTTTCGTTCTTCTCAGAACCGCGCGCACGCGGAGAAGAAGCTCCTGTATCTCAAACGGCTTGACGATATAGTCGTCAGCACCGAGAGAAAGCCCCTTGAGTCTGTCGTTTATACCCTCCTTTGCGGTCACGAAAATGACGGGTGTGCCGCTTGCGTGGGTTATCAGCTCAAAGCCCGAAAGGTTGGGGAGCATAATGTCGAATATCATAAGATCGAACGATCCCGACTCGATCTGCTCCAACGCCAGATTTCCGTCTCCGACGCCGATGCAGGTGTGCCCGATAAGCTCGAGATTGCGCTGTATCAGATTGCGGATCGGACGCTCGTCCTCGACGATAAGTATTCTTGCCATTTTTTCACCGCCTTTGCAGTATCTGCACATATTATATCATACTTTTTACAGATTATAAATCCCATTTGTGTTGAATTTGTTATAAAACGTAAAAAAAGAAAAAAGATGGTTTTTTCTGCAATAAATCCGCTTGACTTTATAATTAAAAGGTATATAATTTATTTGTTTTTGCGAGGTGGATAAAATGGCTGACGGAAAAGCAAGAATGAATATGACCGAGGGGCCGCTTTTAAGGCAGCTTCTCATTTACGCGCTCCCGCTTATGGCGACGGGCGTTCTGCAGTTTTTATACAACGCGGCGGACACGATAATCGTAGGTCGTTTTGCCTCCGACGGCGAAACGGCTTTGGCGGCGGTCGGCTCGACCGGCTCTATCTCGGCGCTCATCACGGGACTCTTTATCGGACTTGCCGTCGGTGCAAACGTGTCTATCTCTCACGCTTACGGCTCGGGGCGCGACGATCAAGTAAAGGACATCGTCCATACCTCAATACTTCTGTCGTTTATTCTCGGCATTTCGATAGGGCTCATCGGCTTTGTCAGCGCGCGTCCGCTTCTCACGCTTATGGACGTGCCCGACGGCGTTATCGACTGGTCGGTCATCTATATGCAGACCATCTTCCTCGGTATGCCCGCGCAGATGACCTATAACTACGGTGCGGCTATACTGAACGCCCGAGGAGACACCAAGCACCCGTTTTACTTCCTTTGCGTTTCGGGTGCGGTAAACGTGATCCTTAACCTCTTTTTCGTAATCGTTTGCCGCTTGGACGTTCTCGGTGTTGCGCTGGCGACGATCATATCGCAGTATCTCTCGGCGTTCCTTATTTTAAGACTGCTTTCGAGCTTCAACGACTCCTGCAGGCTTTATATAAACAAGCTCTACATCCGCAAGGATAAGCTTATAAAAATAATCAAGATCGGCGTTCCCGCGGGCATTCAGGGCTGTCTTTTCTCGGTCTCGAACGTCCTTATTCAGTCGTCGATAAACTCCTTTGGACCCAACACCATGGCGGCAAACACCGCCGCGGCAAACATCGACGGAATCATCTACATCGCGATGAACTCGTTTTATCAGGCGGCGCTTGCGTTTACAGGGCAAAACGCCGGTGCGCTCAAATACGACCGTGTCAAGAAGATATGCTCGCGTTGTCTGCTTCTCGTTTTCGTGTTCGGCTTGATACTCGGTGCCGTATGCTATTTCTTCGGACCCGCACTTCTGTCGCTGTTCGGCGTCGAGGGTGACGTTGCGACGAGCGAAACGATGCGAGTCGGTATGCTGAGGCTGACGATCGTAGGTATGCCCTACTTCCTCTGCGGACTTATGGAGGTAATGTCGGGTATGCTGAGAGGCTTGGGCGCATCGCTTGTTTCGGCGGTCGTATCCCTGCTCGGCTCCTGTGTTTTGCGAATTATATGGATATACACGGTTTTCCAAGAATACCGAATGATCGAAATACTTTACGTTTCCTACCCCGCGACCTGGATAATAACCGCGGCGGCACACTTTATATGCTTCACCGTCATACTTAAGCGGCGGATCAGGAAAAGCAAGGAATATTTGGAGGCAGAATGACTCACGACGAAATAAAAAGAGCCAACACGCTTGTTTTCGAGCGGCTCGCGCTCCTTTTGAACAACCGTCCCGACTTTATAAATAAGGAAATGGTGAACGAGCTGACCGAGGGCTTCTCGCTTTCGGTTCCCGAGGCGTTCTCGCTTTTGCTGTGCGCCGCACTCGGCTTCGATACCGAGGACGACTTTGAAAGAGCGCTGTGGGAATCATATGCACCGTATATGATACACCATCTCGACGAGTCGGTCTTTACCTCCGACCCCTTCTATAAGGCAACGCGCGCAAGCGAGCGAAAATGCATAAACGAGTGGGAGCTTCGCGTCGACAGGCTCGAGCCCTACACGGCATTCGTCTGCGACGACCCTCTGACGCTTCCCGACGGACGAATAATCCCTCAGATCGGCTTTTTCGATTGCGAGTTCGAGTTTTTGTCGGTCCTGCAGGGCGGCAGAGAGTGGATGACGCTTATGCCCAACGAGATAGTGACCCAGCGCTTACCGATAAAGAAGGCGAGCGGCAGGGTCTGCACCTACGGACTCGGGCTCGGATATTTCGCATTTATGTGCGCCGACAAGGACGAGGTCGAATCGGTCACCGTCGTCGAGCGTGACGAAAGCGTCGTATCGCTTTTTAAGGAAATACTGCTTCCCTGCTTTACCCATCCCGAAAAAATAGAGATCGTCGTTGCCGACGCGTTCGAATTTGCCGAAGCAAGCGCGCCCGCAAGAGGCTTTGATTATATTTTTGCCGACATCTGGCACGACCCCTCCGACGGAGTATCGGCTTACAAGCGCTTCAAAACGCTTGAAAAGCTTTGTCCGAGCACACGGTTCGATTATTGGATAGAAAAAACGCTCAAGCTGTATATGTAACTTTTACATATTTCTAACAAATCGAGAACATATTCAGAATATCGACCGACGATAATGTGAGCACAGAAAGGAGGAGTGTATATGAAAAAAAGAACACTCGCTGTTGTAACGGCGGCACTTATCACCGCTGCCGCGCTGGCGCTCACCGCCGGTCTTTCCTTGCTCAACACCTCGGCTACCGACGTAGCTGCAGTCGTATCCGACGCAGTCACCGAGGGAATCGAAAACGCACCCGTCGGGGATGCTCTCGAAAATACTCCTGCCGAAGAGGTCGTTGAAGAGGCGGCTCCCGTCGTCGACACGACTCTTCCCCCGCTTGACACACTCGCTACCGTTATGGTCGTCGAGGAGGAATGGGGCGGCACACACGAATACGTGCTGTGGAAGGATATCGTAATCGACGTTTTCGAGCATTCCACCGGCAAGCTCGTCGGTCAGGTATGGATCACCGATGATGAGCTTTACGAGGAATTCTGCGAAACCTTCGATGCGGATTTCGATTACACCGCTGAGCTTTTCGACCCCAACGACGAAAACGCGACCCCCGTTTGTCTCCCCGAGGCGAAATACCGCGTTGAATTTTACTGGGTAGAGCGCACCACCGCACGTCCCAGCGGCTGCTTCGGAAGCCTTGCGTTCTCCTACGGCATCGAAAACAACGAGATCTATGAATTCACCCAGACCGGTTACCCTCTCGGCAACGGCGAAACGGTTATCGCGTTTATGGAATCTCTCGTAGCCGAAAAGATCGCACAGCTTGAAAGCGGCGTTTGCGACGAGCTCGAGGCAAGCGATTCCTTTGCAACGGTTATTAAGCTCGACGGCGTTGACAGCTATTGGAACGGCACGACGCTTCCCACCGGCGAATTCATCGAGGGCGTTGACCGCTACACCGAAAGATTCCCCTATATTGCAGACTAAATCACTTTTCCCCCTTGAATAAATCCCTCAAAAGACAAAGGGCGCGATATTTATCGCGTCCTTATTTTTTGTAATTGTTTATTCGGGCTTTTTGATGCTGTCCTTGATGCAGTCGTAGATGTACTGCGCGAAGGTCTTGTAGGTTTCGTCCTTCGGATGGAGACCGTCGGTGAATACCTCCTTATGCTCCTCCGACCAAGGGAACATGTCGATGGTGGGAAGCTCTCTTTCCTCTGCGATCTGCTTAAGAAGCGGATGCGAGTACTTGACGATGTTTGCCGTCCACGCCTCTGCGCTCCAGCCGTCTGCGCCGACCTTAAAGAGCGATGCGGGAAGGATCATATAGATCTGAACGTCGGGATTGATCTTTACAAACGCGTCGAGAAGCTCGTTTGTGCTCGCTATAAACACGTTGGTGCGGTCGTACTGAGGATCCTCCCAGTTCTTGTAGGGCTGATTGGGGGTGGGATTCGCATCGTTGGTGCCGAGTGCGAAAAGCACTACGTCGGGCTTGAGCTCGCGTGCTTCAAGATACTGCTTCGACTTGCGGTATGCATATTCGTCGATGCTGCAGATGGAATAGCCGCTGAGACCCGCGTTGAGCACGTAATAATCGTAGCCGAGCATTTCCTGAATGTAAGCGGGATAGGTCATATTCACGGTATCGGTGGAGTTGATACCCTGAGTGATGCTGTCGCCAACGCAGGCAACCTTGATTATCTTCTTTTCGCCTTCGATTTTCTGATCGTTAAACACGCCGTCCTCCGACTCTCTGATCCTTTCGAGCAATGCCTCGTAGCCTGCATAGCAGCCGTTCACGCTCGTACTGTTGATAAACAGCTTGCTTCCGCTGACGATTATCTCGTAGCCGCCTATTTCAAGCTCCTTCTTATTGTCCACACATACGTCGCGGTTGTGAAGCCAGCCGAAGATTATCTCGTTTTCGGTTTCGGGAACCGCATCGGTGCGCGTCGTGAGCTCTACGCCGAAGGTGTCCTTGACGTAGGAAACGAACTCGTTAGCAACGCTTTTGTAGTTAAAGTTGTTCGTCATGCTCTTGTAAACGACGGTGAAGTCTGCAAGCTTGATGCCGTTGATCACGGGCTCCTTGGGAGGCTCGACCGATTCCTCGGAGGAGGCGTCGGTAATATCCGACTCGTCACCCTTGCCGTCGCACGCCGCAAACGACAGAAGCATCATGCCGCAAAGCAATAAGCAAAGAAATCTTTTCATTATTTTTCTCCTTCTTCGTTTTTCTTGATTCTATACCAAATTTTCTCTTTTGTCAACGGTTTTACACATCTATAACAACTTCGGAATATATCCATAACATTGACAAATTAATATATTTTCACTGAAAGGAGAATAGCTTATGAAAAACAAATCCTTGGCAATTATCACCGCATCTATCATAACCGCATCGGCGCTCATCCTCACTGCGGGGCTTTCACTGCTCAACAGCGCGGCTATCGACGAAACGCTTCCCGAGTCGGATGCTCCGATCGAATCGGTCGTCGAGACGCCCGAGACGCCCGAGACGCCCGAGATCCCCGAAGACGTGTCCGACGTTGAAATCGACGTTGAAGCAGATACCGACGAAGTGATCCTTCCCGACACCGAAGAAGAGGTCGAGAACGAGGAAAGCGTCTCTGTTTATCCCGATTTCGAATACGCAGAGGGCGACGCGAAGACGGTATACGTTGACGGCGACGACGTTTCCAACGGCGTGGTTATCGACGTTTACTCTCACAAGACCGGCAAGCTCGTCGGTCAGTTGGCGTTCACATCTGCCGATATCAGCGCCTACATCAGCTCGCTTATGCGTATTGAATTCAAGCCCGAAAACGAGCTTTGGATCGGCGAGGACGTTTGTCAGCCTCTTCCCGAGGGCGATTACAGGATCGAGGTATATGCAGGCACCTGGTTCTCCTACACCTACGGCGAAAGCGGTATATTCGAGCTTACCCAGTGCACGCTGACCTTCGCGGGCGGCGAGGCGCTTACCGGCTATATCGATTACCTTATCGCCGACTATATTGCCGAGCTTGAGGCCGGCAACGTAGAGGCTCCCGCGGCAGAGGATGCTGTTTCCAAGCTGCTTTACGGCGGACTCGAGGGATATTGGGAGGGCTATTTCAACGAGGTATGCCAGATGTATATCCCCGCGGCAGGCAGACATTGCGACCGCTTCCCTTATCTTGAAAACGAATGATCGGTCATACGAAAAGGACAGAGAACTCAAAGTTCTCTGTCTTTTTTTCGTCCCCGAGATGATCCGAGGCTTATTGTGGGTGCGGTGAGCCTTAAAGGTAGCGACGCATCTCGATCGCGAGGTCGTCCTCAAGCTTGATGAGTCGGTTTGCAATCCCCTTCGACTCGCTGTCTGCCGCCTTGTACTGATTCATATAGCGCTGAAGCGATTTTACACCCATGTTGCAGCCGTCGGTGATAAGGTCGGCTACGGTTTTGTCGGAATCGTCGAGCGCCATTTTCACGTTGGTTTTGATCCAGCTCATCCCCTTTGCGGCGGGCGCGGGCTCCTTGCCCTTGTCGCAATGCTCGGACAGCTTTTGCTTGATGTCGGACAAAAGTATTTCGTGCTGGTTTCTGCAATCCGAAAGATAGGAGCGCATTTGGTCGGATCTTACGTCGGGAAGCACGTCGTTGATCGACGCCACTCCCATTTTCACTCCCGCATCACACTCGCGTAACAGCTTTAAGGTATCGTTTTCCTGCATATTTTTCCTCCTGCTTTTTTATTTTTATTATTAACCGAAAAAACAGGTTGATGCATTTTTGTTGACAAAATTTCAAAGCGAGTGTAAAATGGTATCAGCGATCAATATGAGGTGCAGATATGAAAAATCGTGCAATTTCTTTGTTAATTACGGGACTGCTTCTTTTAACCCCATTGTTTAACGCCTGCGGAGGCGATGACTTAAGCGAGAGCGACAGCTCGGACGGGTCGATGACCGAATCGGGCGAAGGCTCGGGCGTTTCGGACTTTTCCGAGGAAAGCGAGGACTACGTTGTGGAAGAAGCGATAAACGATCCCATCACCCGCCCGACGGGATATCCCACGCTGTGCGGCAGCTTTATGCAGCCCGGCGCTTTCAAGAATTATTCAAGAGCGCAGATGGAAGCCCATTTACAGACGATGTACGACGTCGGCATCGATATGCTGATTCTTCAATGGTCCTTTACGACCGAGGACGGCAAGGTGACCGACGCATATTTCGACGAGGATTTCGGCGAGGACCGCGCAAGCAGCTACGATGCAAGCGGAGAATCGCTTCTCGAAACCATTCTTGCAGCCGCGCAGAGGGTCGGCGTCAAGGTGTTCGTCGGGCTCAACGATTCGAGCGAGTGGTGGAACCTCGGCGTGCTTGACAGAGGCTGGATCGACACTCAGGCGGAGCTCGGCATGAAGGGCGCGCAACAGATATATGAAAAGTATTCCAAAAAGTACCCCGATGCGCTTTACGGCTGGTATTTCGTATTTGAGTTTTACAATATGGACGTGCCCGACGCCGTCGTGGCCAACGCATCGTATCTTTTGAATCTTTACCGCAACGGGCTTGCCGAGATAGACGGCGATATGCCTATGATGCTTTCGCCCTATATCGCGTCAAGCGGAGCTACTCCCGAAAAGACCGGTGAGCTTTGGACGAAGGTGTTTGCAGACACCGATTTCAGAAGCGGAGACATATTCTGCTGTCAGGATTCGGTCGGTGCGGGACATATTACTATGGATCAGCTCGAGGGCTATTACAGCGCCATAAAGGACGCCGTCGACACGAAGGAGGGCTTGCTGTTCTGGGCGAACAACGAGGATTTCACGCTTGCCACCTCAAGCACGGCACCCTTTGACAGATTCATAAAGCAGCTCGATATTACCGACAAATACGTTTCTGCGCATATCACGTTTGCTTATTCGCACTATCAGCACCCCGATATGCAAAAGCTTGGTCAGCACGAGGCGTACAGATATTACTACGAAAACGGCGTTATTCCCGAATGTCTCCTTTCCGCCCCCGAGGTAGATATTGTCACCGAAAGCAACGGCAACGTAAGGATAAGCGGCAGCATCACAAACGTCGATAAAACAGCCCAAGGCGTACGCATTTACAAAAACGGCGAGCTTATTCAAGAGCTTGACCTGAGCAACGCGTACGGCAAAGACAGCCTTGAATTCGAAGCTGTCGACACCAATTTAAGCGGCAGCGGTGTTGCCGATTACAAAATAACCGCGGTCGACTATTTCGGAAACGAAAGCACACCGTTTGAAAAAACCGTCGAATATACCGCGAGAAACGGCGTCAACGTCGCGCTCGACAAGCCCTACACGCTGTTGACCGAGCCCGAAAGCAATTACCCCGATGAGAAAAACAGCACGCTTACGAACGGAAAGCACGGGCTCGAGGCATACTTCGATCCCTCCTGGGTCGGATTCCTTACCAAGCCCGAGATTGTCATCGACCTCGGATCGGTCACCGACGGCATTTACAGCGTCGAGATCAACACGCTCGGCGGCGGCAGTGCGGCGGTCTATGCTCCTACCGGCATAAAAATATCGGTTTCGAATAACGGAACCGACTTCACCGAGGTAAAGACCCAGAGCTTCGATCCCGATATGGGCAGCGATACCTCGTATACCGTCAAGCGCGCCGTAACACTCGACTCCGACGTGTCGGCACGCTACGTAAAGATCGAAATTACCACCAACCAAAGCTGGATTTTCCTCGACGAGATATCGGTCTACGCAGAATAAACAAAAAGGCATACACCAAGGGCGATGCACCACAGTGATAAATCGCCTTAAAATCGCCATTTTTGCTTGCTTGAATCAAAAAACGCTTAAAACAGATGCAGATTGGACAAACACGACCCGAAGCTGTAGTAAACTACTGCGAGCGGTCAAATGTGTCAATACAAAAAACGTCCATAACGGATGCAGAATGAAAAATCGGCACCCGCCGCTGTTTGCTTGAATCAAAAACGCTTAAAACAGATGCAGATTGGACAAACACGACCCGAAGCTGTAGTAAACTACTGCGAGCGGTCGAGTTTGTTCAAAAGAAAAAGGCGGAGACCGCCTTTTTCTGTTATGCGCTGTTTTAAGCGTTTTTTTATTCGTCGTCTTCTTCGCCGAGGTTAATCACCTTACGAGGAATGATGTCGCCCGACTTGGTAAGTGCGATCTTGGTGAGCATAGGACCGACAAGCTCGTAAATGAGAACCGCGAAGAGTGTGATGTTACGGATCATAGCGCCTGCCTCGCCGAGCTTTTCAGCCGCCATAAGCGACATACCGAGCGCAACGCCCGCCTGCGGGAGAAGGGTGATGCCGAGGTACTTGACGATGCTGGGCTCACACTTGGTAGCCTTTGCGCTGACCGATGCACCGAGGATCTTACCTGCAGAGCGTGCAAGGATATATACCACACCGACAAGAACAACAAGGATATTGCCGAACATATCGAACTTCAGCTCCGCACCCGAAAGCACGAAGAAGAGGATGAAGAGCGGTGCAGTCCATCTGTCGGTCTTGCCCATGATCTCGTCCGAGAAATCGCACATATTGCAGAATACCGTGCCGAGCATCATACAGACGAGGAGCGAGGAGAACTTGACGTGAACGTCGCCGATGTGAGTCTCGAACATAGAGAGCGCAACCGCCATGATAACGAAGGTTATCGAGAGTGCAAGACGCTTACTGTTGGATTTGAAGTACTTTTCGGCAAGGCTGAAGAGCACACCGAGCACAAGACCTAAGAGAAGCGAGAGGATTACCTCGAGCAGAGGCTCAACAACAACGGATATCGCGCTGAGCGCAACGCCGCTTTGGATCGACTGAGCGATACCGAAGGATACGGCGAAAACGACAAGTCCGACCGCGTCGTCGATCGCAACGACGGGAAGAAGAATGTCGGTCAGCTTACCCTTTGCCTTGTACTGACGAACGACCATAAGCGTTGCGGCAGGTGCGGTTGCGGTTGCAACTGCGCCGAGTACAAGTGCGGAAGGGGTGTTGATGACGTCCTCGGGAAGGAACTGACAAAGCACGATAAGCGCAAGGTCAACGACCAAAGTAGCGACAAGCGCCTGGAATATACCGATAATAGTCGCCTGCTTACCTATCTTTTTAAGCTGGGAAATACGGAACTCGTCACCGATGGCGAACGCGATGAAGCCGAGCGCGACCTTGGAAAGCACGCTGTTTGCTTCAACCGCCTCTGCGGTAGCAAAGCCGAGACCGTACTGCTCGAGATTGAGCAGAGCGGTAAGCTTACCGAGACAGTAGGGTCCGATAAGCACGCCCGCGATAAGGTAGCCGGTAACTGCGGGAAGCTTGAATTTCTTTACAAGACGCGACATAAGAAGACCTGCGGTCATCGCAATCGCGATAGGCATCAGTTGTGCCATGGTTTCCATATAAAATCCACCTTACTTTTTAATTTACCAAGCGAAGATGATAACATATTATTTGCGATTTTTCAAGCGTTTTTGTCGATTTTATAAAATTTCTCAAAACGCGTCATTAACACCTCAGCAAACCGCAATAAAGGCAACAAAATCCACAAAAAACGGCAAAGATACACAAAAGAAATCGAGCTCCGTGAAAAAATGAAGCTCGATTTTGTTTTTATTGATGTCTTGGCACAAGCTCCTGTGTCCGAAGGATCGCAGTGTGACGCCTGTTTATTAAGGAATATCCTCGACGATCTTTTCGGGCGGAGTGTCCAAAAGCTCGGGCTTGCGAACGAGAACGTTGAAATAACGCAGAGCGACCGAGTAGGCGTGACCGTCGGCGATACGCTCGTCGCAGGTGATACGGTAATCCATATAGGCGTGCTTTTCGGGGGTGCCTTCCTTGTTGGTTTCGTACTTGTTGTAGCGCTTACCGAAGGCGAAGAATATGGGAATATTGCCGAAATCGTAAAGATGATGATAAATCGGAGGAATGCCCAAGGAAGCAAGCGAGGTTATGACCATACTGCCGTGGAAGGGAGACACCTTTACAAGATCGCGCGGAAGAATGCCGTAATAGTCGAGCTTCTTCAAAAACCAAGCGATGATACGCATGATGCAACGCGGGATCTTATTCAAAAGCTTAACGATCTTGTCGAAATCCTCTTCCTCGTTCAAGGCGTCGGAAATGACCTTTTGAGTGATGTGATACACCTCCTCAGCCGTTGCGTCGGGCTCGTAAACGAGCTTGATAACGGTGTCGTCTGCGTTAAGCTTCATTTCCTTTTTTATGGTCATCGCGATTTCGATATTGTTTCGCGCATAAATGCGGTGTCCGCGGATGAAGCGGTTCATTTCGGGATGCTGAGAATACATTCTGACGAATGCCGCGAGATAAAGGTGCATAACGCTGAATTCCTTCAAGCCCTTTTCGCGCATCTTCTTTACGTATTCCTCGGCGACACCGATATCGATCGTGCCGGTAAAGTAGTTGCTCGAAGCGGTTCTCTGATCCATCAAATAAATGCCGACGTAATGCATCGGGTCAAGCGAGCGGACGCGTCTTCCCTCTTTTTTATTCTTGTTCTTGAGTTCCTTCTGCATTTTCTTTTCTTCTTTAGTCATGCATAATCTCCTTAATTCAAGAATCGTCTGTGATTTTATCACAATTTAATAAATATTGCAAGAGTTTGTTGATTTTTTGAAATTATATAGCTTTTTTGTTAATCCAAGGTTAATTAATGGGGTCAGCCTCTTGAAATCCCGATAAAAATATGGTATTATATGATGTCAATTTATTATGGAGGAATCATATGAAGACTAAACTTTTTGCGCTTCTCGTCGTTATCTGCCTTCTCGCAGTTCCCTTCTTTGCGGCTTGTGAGAACGACTCCGACGAAAGCAAGGGCACCGCTTCCGGCGAAGGAATGCAGGGCGAATACCAGAACGCAGACGGCAAATACGTGGGCTCCTACAGCGTAAGCGACTGGAAGGGCGAAACCATCACCTTCCTTACCTGCAGCGTTAACACCACCTATGAATCCGAAATTCTTTACAACACCTACGAAGACGGCACCACCAAGTCGATGCCCGAGCTTCTTAACGAAAACCTCAAGTTCCGTTCGGACTTCGTCGAAGAGACTCTCGGCGTAAAGATCAAGGAAATGAAGGTTCACGACACCTCCCGTCCCGGCGGCGGTATGTGCACCGCTATCCGTAACGGTAACCTTTCGGCTACCACCGACTACCAGATCGTTGTTCCCTGCCTTTACGACGGCGCTACTCTCGCGGTCGAGGGTCAGCTTCACAACCTTCTCGGCGAGGATTTTGAAAATCTCCAGATCGAAGCTCCCTGGTGGAACCAGGACTTCAACTCCAATATGACCTTCGGCGGTCAGCTTTACTTCACCATCGGCGACCTCGGTACCGTTAACAAGGGCTCGACCGCGGCAATGTTCTTCAACCTCGAGCTTTGGGAAAAGTACGGCCTCTCCGAAACCTACGGCGGCAACCCCTACGAGCTCGTTCGTGACGGCAAGTGGACGGTTGACACCGTTTTCGAGGCTGCACAGACCATGGGTCAGGACGTAACCAACGACGGCAAGATCGACTACAGCGATGAATTCGGCTGGGGCGGTCAGCTTGACGATATGTGGAGCATCTTCTACGCATCCGGCGAAAAGATCGCCAAGAACGGCGCAGACGGATACCCCGAGCTTTCGATGTACAACGAACGCAGTGCAAAGCTTATGGGCAAGCTTCAGGAATTCGTTCAGGACACCGATCACTACATCTCCGCTAACGACTACTTCGGCGTAGTTCAGTGGCCCAGCGTGCTTGTTGAAGAAGGCTTTACCGACGGCAGAGCGCTCTTCTACAACGGCAGCGTCGGCACCGTTATCAACCTCGGCGTTATGGAGCAGCACTTCGGTATACTTCCCCTTCCCAAGGCAGACGCAGAGCAGGAGAACTACTACTCTCTCGTTAACCCCTGGACCTCGACCTGCTTCGCTGTTCCTACCTGCGTAAGCGGCGACAGCCTTACTCTCGCTATCGACGTACTTAACGTTATGGGTGCAGAAAGCCTTAACACCGTCGCTCCCAACTATCAGGAAATTCTCGAATACATGAAGATACGCGACGACGACTCCGCAGACATGCTCAACAACTACATCCTTCCCAACCGCGGATGTGACGTCGGCATGGTCTACAAGTGGGGCGCACTCGATACCCTTCTTCACGATATGGCTTCGGCAAACGTAGGCACCTTCGCTTCCTCTTACGAAGCAAAGGCTACCGCTGCTCAGAACGATCTTGAAGAAACCGTATCCTTCTTCGAATCCAACGCTAAATAATCAATTTACGTTAATCACGAAGCCCGAATAACCTTTTCGGGCTTCTTTCTTTAATCGAGGTGGCTTATGAAGATCTTATCATTCGGCGAAATACTCTGGGATATTTTCCCCGAGGAAAAGAAAATAGGCGGCGCGCCCTTCAACTTCGCGTCTCACGTTGCCCGTCTCGGTGCCGAAAGCTATATGGTCTCCTGCGTCGGAAACGACGAAAACGGCGTTGACGCACTTAAGGAGGTCGAAAGGCTCGGTATCAAGCGCGATTATATCTCGGTCGACCGTAAATATCCCACCGGCTATTGCGCGGTAACGCTCGACAACGGAAAGCCGAGCTACGACCTTGTGAGAGACGTGGCATACGACCACATTCCCGACGTCTGCCCGAGAGAAAGCTTCGACGCGCTTTATATGGGCACGCTCGCGCTCCGCTCCCCCGACTCCCGCAGAAGCTTCGAAAAGCTTTTGAAATACGTCAAGACGCGCGAGGTGTTCTTCGACGTGAACTTCCGCGGCAATTTCTATACACGCGAGCTTGTGAACACACTTTTACGTGAAACGACTATACTTAAAATAAGCGACGAGGAGATCGGATTCTTCGGCAAGCGCGACCACGTCAACGTATGTCTCGACCTTTCGAAAAGCTATCCGAAGCTCAAGTATATCTGCCTGACGCTCGGCGGCGACGGCGCGATGATATACGATTGCCGCAACAAGACGGTGCTTTATTCCGAAAAGCCGAAGGTTGACGTCGTTTCAACGGTAGGCGCGGGCGACAGCTTTGCGGCGTGCTTCCTTGCAAGCTATCTTTCGAACCTCCCCGTCGAAAAATGTCTCGACCGTGCGGTAAGGCTTTCAAGCTACGTTGTGACTCAGCTCGGTGCCGTTCCCGATTACGACCCTCAGACGCTTTTTGCGGGAATCTGAACCGAAATCAAGCGATAATACCGTTTTTGCCGTTCTGCTTTTTCTTGAAAAAAACTGTTGCATTTCGCGGCAAAATGTATTAAAATATACGTAATATTATTTGGAGGTTATACCATGGAAATCCTTAAGAAGTACTTTCCGTTTTCTTTCGTAGAAAAGAAAGACGTCGTCGCACTCATCATCAACATCGTTATTCAGCTCGTTATCGGTCTCGTTATCGGCTGGGTCATCAGTCTTTGCGGCGGCATTCCCGTGATCAAGTGGATCGTAGGCCTTGTCGGCGGTCTCGTTGATCTTTATTTCCTCGTGGGCATCGTTCTTTCCTGCCTCGATTACTTCAAGGTTCTTAAGTAATTAAGCATACGGCTCACAAAAGGCATTCTCGCGCGAGAATGCCTTCTTTTTTTATTGTATATCGCATTGAATTTTGTTGACTTTCGGGGTATGAAGTGGTACAATAATACTGAATAATTATGTGAGGAATCGACGATGGGAAAAGCATTGATTTTTGACGGAAACAGCATACTTAACCGCGCATTTTACGGCGTCCGTCCGCTCACCTCGCCCGAGGGACTGCCGACCAACGCGCTCTTCGGCTTTGTGGGTATGATAAACAAGGCGTTTTCCCAAATAGGCGGTGCGCCGACATATGCCGCGATCGCCTTCGACCTCAAGGAAAAGACCTTCCGACACAAGGCGTGCGAAAGCTATAAGGCGACGCGAAAGCCGATGCCCGAGGATCTTGCCGCGCAGATGCCCTTCGCGCACTCGCTTGCCGAGGCGTTGGGCATAAATGTCATAGAGATCGCGGGGTACGAGGCGGACGACGTGCTCGGCACTCTGTCGAAGTGCTTCACCGAAAAAGGCGATCACACCTTTATCGTGACCGGTGACCGCGACAGCTTCCAGCTTATAAACGAAAGCGTAACCGTACTGCTCGCCGCCAACGACGACACTCACGTCACGACCCCCGCAGAAATAAAGGAAAAATACGGTATCACACCGAGACAGCTTATCGACCTCAAGGCGATAATGGGCGACTCGTCGGATAACATCGCAGGCGTACCCGGGATCGGCGAAAAGGGTGCGATAAAGCTGATGACCGAATACGGCTCGCTTGACAATATTTACGAGAATCTCGATAAGATAACCGGCAGCACAAACAAAAAGCTTGTCGAGGGCAAGGAAAGCGCATATACCTCGCGATTTCTGGCAGAAATAAAGCTTGACGTCCCCTTGGGATGCAAAATATGCGACTGTGTATATAACGGTCCCGATCTTCCTGCCCTGCGCGAGCTTTACACCAAATTGGGCTTCAGGCAATATCTTGAAAGGCTCGAAAGCGTCGCTCCCGAGGCGGCTGAAGACGAGGAATACTCAGAGCTTGCAGAGCTTTCCGACGTAAAAGGAAAAACGGCATACGTCCACCGCGACGAGGAAACGCTGTTTGTCTTCGCAGACGGAAAATGCTACCGCGGAGACGCGCTTGACGGAATAAAAGCGCTGGCTCGCTGCGAAAGGCTCGTCTGCTGGTCTTCCAAGGAGATATTGCATCTTGCCAAGGACGCGAACATCGAGTTGGATGCCGAGATACAGGACGTTTCGCTGGTCTCTTACGTCTGCTCGCCCGCAGATAACGGCGTCACCTTCGGAAAGGTGCTGCTCGACAATCTGGGCGTCAGCTCAAGCGAGGTAAAGGTGTCCTACCTGCCAAAGCTTTACGAAAGGCTTTGCGAAAAGCTGACCGACGCGCAAAAGCGGCTTTACGAGGAGATCGAGCTTCCGCTCGCCAAGCTTCTTTGCGATATGGAGCATTACGGCTTCAAGGTCGATACAGAAGAGCTTGAACGCTTCGGCGAAAGGCTTGAGCAGACAATAAGGCTCACAGAGGAAGCGATTTACGAGCTTGCGGGTGAAAGATTCAACATCAACTCTCCCAAGCAGCTCGGAAATATACTTTTCGAGAAGCTTATGCTTCCCCACTACCGAAAGACGAAAAGCGGCTATTCGACCGACGTTTCGGTGCTTGAAAAGCTTGTTAATTACCACCCGATAATCGAGCTTATTCTGGAATACCGCAAGGATACAAAGCTTAAAAACACCTACTGCGACGGCTTGAGCAAGCAGGTGGCTTCCGACGGCAGGATACACACCACCTTTAAGCAAACCCAAACCCTTACCGGCAGGCTTTCCTCGGCAGAGCCGAATCTGCAAAACATCCCCGTGCGAAGCGATAAGGGCAAGGAGCTGCGCAAATTCTTTGTTTGCGGCGACGGAAACGTCCTTATCGACGCCGACTATTCGCAGATCGAGCTTCGGGTGCTCGCACACGTCGCAAACGACGAAACGCTGATAAACGCCTTCAAAAACGGCGAGGATATACACACCGTCACGGCAAGTCAGGTGTTCGGCGTACCGATCGAGGCGGTCAGCTCCGAAATGCGCAAGCGGGCAAAGGCGGTCAACTTCGGTATAATTTACGGGATCGGCGATTATTCGCTTTCGCAGGATCTGAAGATCCCGAAAAAGACGGCGGCTGAGTATATAGCCAACTATCTGAACAAATATCAAGGCGTCAAGGAATATCTCGAATCGACAAAGGCGTTCGCGCGCGAAAACGGATACGTCGAAACCATGTTCGGGCGCAGAAGATACGTTCCCGAGATAAACGCAAGCAACAAAAATATGCAGGCGTTCGGCGAAAGAATCGCGATGAATACACCGATTCAGGGTGCGGCGGCGGACCTGATAAAGATCGCGATGATCCGCACCGACAAAATGCTGAAGGAAGCGGGCCTGAACGCGCGACTGATACTTCAGATACACGACGAGCTTATCATCGAATCACCCATTGAAGAGGCATTGCAGGCAGAAAAGATACTGCGCGAGGCAATGCAGGGCGCGGCAAAGCTTTACGTACCGCTTCAGGTTGACATAGGCGGCGGCATCAGCTGGTACGACGCCAAGGATTAAATATAATTGACGAGGGAATAAATTATGGCACTTAAGAATTTAAACGGCAGAAAGGTACGCGAGCTTCTCGTTTACCCCGACTACACCGACAGAGAGCTCACCGGCAAGCTTACCGGCGGTAACTACTCCGAGGGTCTTGCATCCATCTCGGCGGTAATGAAGCAGGGCGGTCACGACGTCAAGCTTCTGCACCTGCTCTATCTCCACACCGAGCAGGAATTCAAGGAAAAATTAAAGGCAATGGGCGAATTCGACATTATCGGATTTTCTATCCGCACCACCGCGTTCCCCGACAGCCAACTTTACATCAAGTGGGCTAAGGAGGTCCTTCCCGACGCGTTTATAACTGCGGGAAGCTACCATTGCACCCTCGCGCCCGATGAGGTTATGTCGCTTACCGAAATCGACGCTCTCACCATCGGCGACGGCGAATACGCCGCACTCGAGCTTGCCGACAAGATGAGCGCGGGCGAGGACTACACCAACATCCTCAGCATGTGGTTCAGAATGGAGGACGGCAGTATCAAGAAGAACCCCGTCGCTCCCCTTTTCGAGGATCTCGACAGACTCCCCATCCCCGACTTTGATCTTTTCGATTACGATAATCTCGACAGCGTCAAGGTAGGCACGGCGATCGTTATGATGAGCCGCGGCTGCCGCTACAACTGCACCTACTGCGGCAACTCGCAGTTCAGAAACGTATACCCCAACAAGAAGATATATTCGCGCTTCCGCTCGCCTCAGAACGGTATCCTTTATCTCAAGACGCTTCTCGAAAAGCATCCCCAGATCAAGGTCATCAACTTCCGCGACGCTATCTTCAATATGATGCCCGACTGGACCGAGGAATTCCTTGACCTTTACACCAAGGAGATCCACCTTCCCTTCACCGGTAACATCCGCTTCGACATCCTCACCGAGGACTCGGTACGCAAGATGAAGGAGGCGGGCTGCTACACCATCGATATGGGCCTCGAAAGCGGCGATCAGGAAATGCGCTTCAAGTACCTCAAGCGCTATATGACCGACGAAATGATAATCAACTGCAGCAAGTGGTTCCACAAATACGGTATCGCTCAGCTTACCTACAATATAATCGGTCTTCCCTACGAGGATAAGTACCGCGCGCTCAAGACCATCAAGCTCAACGCAAAGGCGGGCGCAGACAGAGTTATCCCCAACATCTTCTATCCCTACCCCGGAACCAAGCTTTACGATATCGCAATGGAGGGCGGCTTCATCCCCGAGGGCGGCGTTTCGCCCGATGCTCGCGTTCCCCTCGTTCAGCCCCAGTTCCCCGAGCACGAGGTGCTTTATCTTCAGGCATATTTCGCACACTTCGTGCGCAGATACAAGTGGGCTTACGCTATGCCCGAATGGCTCGGCAAGCCTTATGAAAAATGGCTCGATGCAAGAGCGACCGGCAAGCACGTCCCCTACAAGCTGCTCGTCAAGCTTCACGACGGCTATTCCAAGGTGCGCAACCGACTCAAGAACATTCTTATCGACCACCTGCCCAAGCTTTATATGAAGCTTCGCGTATGGAAGCACCGCAAGAAGGCTAAAAAAGTAGACTGATATGGCGGGAACACTTTACGTCGTCCCCACCCCGATAGGAAACCTCGGCGACATGACGCTTCGCGCAAAGGAAACGCTCGAAAGCGTCTCCTTCGTCGCGTCTGAGGACACCCGTGTGGGCGGAAAGCTTTTGATGCTTTTGGGAATAAAAAAGCCGTTGCTCAGCTATCACGAGCACACCTCGCGCAACGCGACCGAGGCGATCGTTTCACGCATACTCGCAGGCGAGGACTGCGCGCTGATAACCGACGCGGGCACGCCCGCGGTATCCGACCCCGGCGAAAGGCTGGTTGCCGAATGCGCCGAGGCGGGCATAACCGTCTGCGCGCTCCCCGGCCCCTGCGCCGCAATAGTTGCGATTTCTGCATCGGGGCTCAAGTCGAGACGCTTCTGCTTCGAGGGCTTTCTTCCCGAAAACGCACGCGAAAGAAGAGAGCATATCGCAGAGCTTGCGCGCGAGAAGCACACCTTTATCCTTTATATTTCTCCGCACGACGCCGAAAGGTATCTTGCAGAGCTTGCAGACGCGCTCAACGACAGAAAATGCGTGCTATGCAAGGAGCTGACCAAGCTTCACGAGCGGTATTTCCGCGGCACGGTCGCATCGATCAACGAGCAGTTCAAGTCGCTTTCCCCCTCCGAAAAGAAGGGTGAATTCGTCTTTATCTGCGAGGGCGCGCCCGAGGAGGAGGCGTTCTGGCAGGATATGACGGTCGAGGAGCACGTCGAGCATTATATCGCGCTCGGGATGTCGAAGATGGACGCCTGCAAGGCGGTTTCGCGCGATCGAAAGGTCGGCAAGGGCGAAATATACAAGATAATCAACCGATAATTCACGAAAGGACAACGATTATGAAAGGGCTTTGGATCAGACTTGTTACAATCATCATAACGGCTTGTCTGCTGATCCCGATACCCGTCGTCTCTGCCGAGAACGACGCCGTAAGCATCACGATGAGCTGTGTGGGAAGCCCCTACGCAGGCGGTGAGATCGCGCTCAGGGTCACCGTACGGAAGCCTGTATCCGCGCTTGCGGGAATCGAGTTTGTTCTTTCCTACGACCCCGACTCCGTAACACCTACGGTGACGAAAAGCACCGAGGACGGCGGAGAAATGGACGTGCTTATAAAAACTGCGCCCAAGGGCTGGGAGCAGATGAGCTATCACAGCGAGGGCTACTACCATTTCCGTTTTGCAATGCCCGATACCGGTGACGAATATCTCGATGCCGACGGCGAGCTCGTGTTGGAGATCCCGTTTGCCGTCGACAAGGCGGGCGAGTTCCTTTTTGAAATCGCCGATTCCGACGTTATCGCCATCGCGGCAAGCGATCTGACGCCGATGACGGGAAAGGGCGCATCGCTCTCCGTGGTTGCCGCAAGCGAGGCGCAAAAGCTTGCAATCGGCATATCGAGCGGCGAGATCGCGTACGAGGGCTCGCTTTACTACCTCAAGCTTGACGCGACCAATCTCGGCGACGAAAACGGCATCATCGGGCTTGAATTCGATCTCTTTTACGACAAATCGAGCTTTGCCCCGACCGTGACAGACAACAAATCCGAGCAGATGAATTCATTTATGAAGTCGATGCCGAAGGACTCCTGGGAGCAGATGTGCTCACTCGACGCAGACAAGGGCTGCTACACGATAAGGCTTGCCGCTCTGCACGCCGAGTCGCTTACCGAATGCGAATCGCTCGTTTCGGGAAGCAGGCTGACGCTTTCCATTCCCTTCCGCGTCATCGCAAGCGAGGGCAGTATCGCCGATTTTTACGTTGATGCTTCGTCGGTGATCGCGTTAAACGGCAATAACAAGATCGTTTCGGGAAGCGGCAGCGCGATTTCGGTCTCGATCGAAAAGGCGACCGAATCGATGATCCCCGAGCATCTCGGATACGAGATCAAGGGCAACTACCTGCTAAACGTTTCGGAGCTCACCGAAGTTGCGGAGTTTCTCGCGCCCCTCAGCTCCTACCGACTGACCGACAGCGACGGCAATATGGTCATGGGCGGATACGTCTGCACGGGATACGTACTGACCGACGGCGAAACGGCGCTTACCGTCATCGTTCGCGGCGACGGAGACAGATCGGGCACGGTAGACACCTACGACTACGTGCTCGCGAGACGCGTATATTTCGCAACCTTTTCTCCTTCTCCCGAGCAGCTGCTTGCATTGGCGCTGACAAACGGCACGAGCGTGACCACCTACGACTATATTCTCATCAGACGCCATTTCTTCGGAACTGTCGATCTGAACAAGGTATAAGCAATGAAAAAGACAGTAATACTTTTACTTGTGCTCGCACTGACGCTTTCCTTCACCGCCTGCACAAGAGATATTGAGCAAGCCGACGGCATTGCCAAGGAATTCGTCACAGCCTTCCTCGCGCGTGACGAGGAGGGGATGAAAAAGCACATTCATCCCGACTATCTTGATTCGGCTTTGCCCGATGACGAGTTTTATTCGGCGCTTGAAAAGCAGCATTTAAGCTTCGAAAGCGGCTTGACCGAGCTTTACGTCGTCGGCAAGACCGACTACAAGGAGATTCGCAACGCCCTCAAATGCAGCTACGTTGCAAGGGTGAACGAGCTGTTTTACAGCGTCGAGCTTATAATCGTCGACGATAAAAACGGCACGGGTGTTGCTTCCTTCGCGATGGTTTTCAACAACAACCCCGACTATTACTATAACGAATACCTGGAGACCGGTAAATGACGAAAAGGATACCTGCCAAGATCAAAAATTTCATAATGGTAACGATAGGCAGTATCATGTACGCTATCGGCATCTCGCTGTTTCTCGACCCTGCGAACCTTGCGTCGGGCGGCGTTTCGGGTATCGCGATAATTATCACCAGTATAACCGACGTGCTCCCCACCGGTACGTGGATCATTATAATCAATATACCCATAATGATCGCGGGCGTATGGAAGCTCGGCGCAAAGATACTGCTTCCCACCTTTTACGCGCTTGCGATAAGCTCGGGCACGATGACGCTGCTTGAAATGTTCAACGTCCCGCCCGTAACGAACGATACCCTGCTCGCCTGCGCGGGCGGTGCCGTAGTCGCGTCTGCGGGCATCGGCTTGGTGTTCCGCGGCGGTGCAACCACTGCGGGAACCGACATTATCGTCAAGCTTTTAAGGCTCAAGTTCAGGCATATTTCCACCGGTGCCATATTCCTCTTCACCGACGGTATGGTCTGCCTTGCTTCGGGCATTGCATTCAACGACATCAACAAGGCGCTCTTTGCCGGTATCGCGGTATTCATCCAGATGAACGTCCTCAATATGGTGCTTTACGGCTCCGACGAGGCGAGAATGGTCTATATCATCAGTGAGCGCGACGATATTATCGCACAGCGTCTTCTGAACGAGATCGACGCAGGCGCAACCTTCCTTCACGGCAACGGTGCGTACACCGGAAAGGACCGCAAGGTTCTGATGTGCGTGCTCAAAATGCGCTCACTTCCGCAGGCGCGCGAGATAGTAAGGCAAGAAGACAGCGACGCGTTTATGATAGTCACCAAGGCGACGAGCGTCTTCGGTGAGGGCTTCAAGAGTCACGTCGAGGACGACCTATGATATACGAGATCATTGAGCCGCTTATCCCGTATACAGAAGCGCTCAAGAGCGAAACGCGACCCATTCTGCTTTACGGAATGGGCAACGGCGCAGAAAAAATATATTCTCACCTGCTAAAAAACGGTATAGAGATCAAGGGAGTCGTCGCATCCGACGGCTTCGTGCGGGACCAACAGTTTTTGGGCTTTACAGTAAAAAGCATTTCGGAGTACGCGTCGGTATACGGCGAGCTTTGCCTTGTGCTCTGCTTCGGGCTTGAGGGCGAAAAATCGCATTTTTTGAGCGAGCTTGCAGAAAAGCACACTCTCATCTCCCCTAACCTGCCCGTCTTCGGCGACGGTGTCTTCGACAAGGCTTATATGCTCGAAAACGCAGAAAAGCTCGAAAGGCTTTACAGTATCCTCGAGGACGATATTTCAAAGGAATTATTTGTGCGCCTGCTCAAATATAATATTACGGGCGACATCGGATATATTATCGGAAACGAATTTGGCGTTGCCCCCGCGGAATTCTTCCGTCACGACGCCCGTCACATCGACGTCGGCGCATACGACGGCGACACGGTTGCGGAATTCATCGGCAAAAGCAACAGCTTCAGCGACGTTGTAGCTTTCGAGCCCGACGAAACGACCTACAAAAAGCTTTGTGCCAACACAAGCGGCGTGCGCGACTGCATCTGCGTCAACGCGGCTGTGGGCAGAATGCGCGGCGAAATATCCTTTGCCTCGGGAGGCGGACGCGCATCGCATTGCGGCGAGGGCGGAAGCGGCACCGAAATGCGCGGGATCGACGAATTCTGCGGATTCACCCACATTAATGCGGAGGGTGTAGCGGTCGGAAGCATAAAGATCGACGCGGAGGGCATGGACGAAGAGGTCCTTTACGGCGCAGTCAACACGATATATTGCTGCAAGCCCAACCTCGCAGTAGCGCTTTACCACCGCGCCTACGACCTGCTCGAGCTTCCCCTGCTAATACGAAAGCACAACCCGAAATACAAATTTTATCTACGAAAGCTCGAATACGTCCCTGCTTGGGACATATTCCTGTATGCAATCAGATAGAGGAGCATTTTATGTCATTCAAACAAATCGATATCAACACGCTTAACACCGAGGTGTTCAACGACATCGGCAAAAAATGGATGCTTATCAGCGCCGAAAAGCCCGACGGAGGCATCAACACGATGACGGCATCGTGGGGCGGACTCGGCGTGCTTTGGAACAAAAACGTATTTTTCTGCTTCATCCGTCCTCAGCGCTACACGCACGAGTTCACCGAGGCAAGCGACAAAATATCGCTCTCCTTCTTCTCCGAGGAATACCGCGACGCGCTGACGGTTTGCGGAAGAAAGAGCGGCAGAGACTGCGACAAGATAGCTCTTGCGGGACTCACCCCGATATCCGAAGACGGCAACGTCGGCTTTGCCGAGGCGGAGCGCATCATATACGGAAGGAAGATCTATGCGGGCAAGCTTGACCCGAGCTGCTTCATTTCGGACGATATCGAAAAGCATTACAACAACGATTACCACACGGTCTATATTTGCGAAATAGAAAAAATCGTAGAAAAGGAATAATAAAATGCAGGTAAGCGGACTTATAAAAGCAATCAACGAAGGCGCATTCGACAAATCGATAGCCTCGCTTTATCCCGAAAAGGATATTCTCAACAGACGCGAGCGCATCATCACCCTCGCAAACAACTTTTCAGAGCTTTACGGCGATATGGAGGTCACACTCTTCTCGGTTCCCGGAAGGACCGAGCTTTCGGGTAACCACACCGACCACAACAACGGCCGCGTGCTTGCCGCATCCGTCGACATCGACATTATTGCCATCGCAGCAAAGGTCGACAGCAACGAGGTTCGCATCAAGTCGGTTGGATATCGCGAGGACAACGTCGACATTTCGTCGCCCTCGCCCGAAAACGTACGCAAGGGCAGCTCGTCCGCGATAATTGCGGGCATCGCCGATTATTTCAACAAGAACGGCTACGCAAGCGGCGGCTTTTACGCATATACGACAAGTGACGTTATGACCGGCTCGGGGCTTTCCTCCTCCGCCGCGTTTGAGGTTATGTGTGCGAGGATCTTCTCCGAGTTTTATAACGGCGGAAGAGTCAGCGCGATGGAGCTTGCAAAGGCAGGCAAATACGCCGAAAACGAATACTTCGGCAAGCCCTGCGGACTTATGGACCAGGCGGCGTGCGCCTCGGGCGGATGCCTTTGGATGGACTTCGAAAACAGCCTCGACCCCAAAACCGAAAAAATAGACTTTGATATCACCAAATACGGCTACAGCCTCTGCATCGTAAACACCGGCGGCAACCACGCCGACCTTACCGACGACTATGCGTCTGTTCCCGCAGAAATGCACTCCATCGCCGCACTTATGGGCAAGCAAACGCTTCGCGCCTGCGACGAGGACGATTTTATGGGCAGGATTTCCTACATGCGTTCCATCGTCGGCGACAGAGCAATTATGCGCGCGATGCACTATTTTGCCGAAAACCGCAGAGTCGACAAGCAAAAGGCTGCGCTTGTTTCGGGCAACATCGACGAGTATTTCGCTCTTGTCAAGCAGTCGGGTGACTCCTCGTTCAAGTTCCTCCAGAACGTCTACACCAACCGTAACGTTGAGGAGCAGGGCATCTCGCTCGCCTTGGCTATAACCGAACGCTTCGGCGCGACCTGCCGCGTACACGGCGGCGGCTTTGCCGGCACGATACAGGCGTACGTTAAAAACGACGAGGTTGCAGCTTACAAGTCGGCTATCGAAGCGGTATTCGGCGAAGGCGCCTGCAACGTATACACCATCCGTCCCTACGGCGCAGCCGTTGTTACCGAAAACGAAATCAAGGGTTAAGCTTTTAAATGTCTGAAGCCAAAATATACACTCTGTTTTCCTCCTCAAAGGGAAACTGCTGCTACATTAAATACGGCCGCGATGAAATACTTATCGACTGCGGTGTATCGGCGCGCTCGATAGAGCAGATGCTCAAGAGCCTCGGTACGAGCCTTTGCAATATGAACGCTATCCTCATCACGCACGAGCACAGCGACCATATACGTGGGCTGAACACGATCACCAAGTATTTCGATATTCCCATATACGCGCCCGACAAGTGTCTCGATTACATAGCCTGCCAGATGGCGTGCAATGCTGAGCCTCGCGAGCTGAAGAGCAACGACGCGCTTGAGCTTCGCGATCTTGCGATATGCCCCATCGCCACTCCGCACGACGCACGCGGAAGCGTTGGATTCCGTATCCGCGCGGGCGAGGAAAAGATAGGCTATTTTACCGACATCGGACACCTTTCCGAGGGCGTGCTTCGCGGGCTTTCGGGCTGCAGACGCGTGGTCATCGAATCGAATCACGACGTTGAAATGCTCAAAAACGGCAGATATCCCTATGCGTTAAAGCGCCGTATACTCGGCGAGCTCGGGCATCTTTCCAACGAACGGTGCGCACAGCTGCTTCCCCACCTTGTCAACCACGGAAGCACTTCGTTTATGCTCGCGCATCTGAGCGAGGAAAACAACACCCCCGAAATCGCATTTAACGAAAGTCTCGTTTCGCTTCACGGTCACGGGATCGAGGTAAACAGCGACAAATTGGACGCTGTCCGTCTGCAAACGGCGGCGGTGTGCGGGATATGTGAATTGAAGTGACAAAAAGAGCCTTAACAGGCTCTTTTTTGTGCCGCTTATTCAACTGTCGGTTGACAGCTTCGCGAAAAAGATATATAATATTGTGTAGGAAAAAGCATTGGAAAAGAGGTATTTTATGCTCAGAAGAATCTCGGCTTTGTTGCTTTGCACGTTACTTTGCATCTCGACCTTGCTTCTCGTTTCCTGTAACAAGGATGGCGGCGAGGGCAGCAATTCGGGAATCAAAGAATTCGGCTCGGCAAGCGACAAGGGCTTTTTGAACGAACAGATCGACTGGCAGGGTGAAACCATCACCGTCCTCGGCTATAACGGCGAGTTCTCGTATCACTCGATTCAGATCGCCACCGAGGAGCAGACCGGCGAGGCTTTGAACGACGCGTTTTACGAAAGAAACGCAAAGATAGAAGAGCTTTTCAACCTCAACATCAAGGTTGAGCTTCCCGGCACCGGCGAGGACACCGGCGTTATGATAAAGAACGCGGTTCTCGGCAACTCCGCAGACTACGATGCGGTCGTCGCACCCCTGTACATATTGGGTCTTTATCTCCCCGAGGATATCTTCCTCGACTTCAACTCGATCGAAAACGATTACCTCCACCTCGACGAGGCTTGGTGGGATCAGGAGCTTCAGAAGCAGGTTGCGGTCAACGGAAGCGTTTACTTCATCGCAGGTGACGCACTTATCGAGGACGACGAGGCGACCTGGGCAATGTTCTTTAACAAGGATATGTACAACTCGAACGCTAACCTCGCGGAGCGCGGAAGCATTTACGACATCGTCAAGAACGGCGAATGGACCCTTGACGTTATGTACGAAATGATCAGCGACGTTGAGTACTCGACGGGCGAGCAGAAGGTATGGCATCCCGACTCCGAGGACAAGTGGGGTATGGTAACTCAGATGCTCGACTTCTATCTCTTCATGCAGGGCTGCGGTCAGACTATGATCGACAACACCGGTGACGTTCCCGAGCTTCGCGGCGGCACCGAGGAAAACATCAACACCTTCTATGACGTAGCCGCCGTGCTTCTCGATGAGGAAAACGTCGGCTGTGCGGAGCTTCACGTAAGCTGGAACGACGGTCACCCCTACCAGATGAAGCGCCAGATATTCGGTAACGGCAACGCGCTCTTTATGCCGAACCAGCTCGCGGTCATCGGTCAGTCGGAAATAAGCGAGGCGGAGATCAACTACGGTTTGCTCCCCATGCCCAAGAAGAATGAGAATCAGGAGTACTACACCTCGGGCGTCGAGGTATATCACTACTCTGCAATCGCACTTCCCGCGACTGCACAGGGCAAAAAGCTTGAGGCTACCTGCTATGCACTCGAGGCGATGGCGTACTACGGAAACCAGATCGTCAACGACGACTACTACGAAAGAACTCTTACCTACAGACGCTTCAAGGACGATGAATCGGGCGATATGCTCGAGCTTATCCTCAGCAACAAGACCTATGATATGGGCGCGATCTTTAACTTCAAGGGCGGCGAGGGCATGCACGGCACGCTCGGCTTCTACACCGACCTTTACATCGAAAAGAGAACCGACATCGTTTCTCACTGGGAAAGCGTAGTCAACTCGTATCAGACCGGCATCAACAAATTCGTTGAGCAATGTAATTCCTAAACAGACTCTTTAAATGCAAATACGGCACACAGTCGAGCAAGCCTTACGGGCAATGCGTCACGGTGTGCCGTTTTTTTATATCTTAATATTCAGCGGGCATTCTCTTTGCAACCGCAAGGAGAACCGCTCCGATCAACGCCATCGTCGCCATCGCGATATAGAAGCCGATCATACTCTTGTCGCCCGGCTCTATAGGCTCTTCAACGACGTGATATACGTTGGTAAATTCGAACACGCTGTCCTCAGCCGCTTCGCCGTTAACGGTTATATCGGCTACGAGTGTGTTATCGACAACGTCTACCGAAATGACGATCTCATACACGGTGTCGCTGTAGGTCACGCCGACAACATTGCCCTTCTTTTCGCTCAGCTTATAGCTGTACTCGCCGATATCCTCGTGGGTGAACACGATATCGAGCTTTGCCGCACCGTTTTTATCGGTCACAAGCTCAAGTGTTTCGCCGCTTTCGACGCTTTCAAGGAGGAACACGAAGCCCTCGGGTCCGATTTCCTTATCGCCCGTATTGTTGACGGTCTTATCGACAGTCACCGTGACGCTGATGTCCTCGGGGTCGGGAACGAAGGTGTTATTGAAGACAACGTAAAGCTCGTATATATCGTTTTCCTCGTCGTAAGCCGAGGTGACGTTCTGCTTTGCCTCGACCGAAGCGATTTCAAGCTTGCCGTCCATATCGTCATCGCTTACGCTTATAGCGAAGTAGTTAACCGTCTTGTCGTAATCGACGTTTTCGAGATCCCCCTCGATTTCCGAGATCCTGAAGCTGTAATCGCCGATGTTGCCGAATTCAAATTCCTGCAGAGCAGCGCTGAGGTTAAATTTGTTATAATCGGCATTTGCGGCATCATACTCAACCTTTGCCGTAGCGAGCTCTGTCCATTCACCGTCTACGCTTGCTTCAAGCAGGAATTCGAAGAAGTCGCCCTCTGCCCAGTCTCTGCCCTCGAGCTGCTTTTCGCCCTCAAGGAAGACGTTGTCGAGAGTGAGCGTCGAAGGAGTGTAAACGTTTATAAAATCAGCCCTTGCGCCGCCGTCGGGAAGGATACTGAGCGTCTGAGTCGACTCGATGCCCTCTTTCAGTGCAAAGCCGTTGCGCGTCGTGATTTCGGTTACCTTTACCTCGGTGCCCTCTACTATGCCGTCTATTCCGATAGCGCTGTTCGCTGCAAGAGTGACGACGAAGCTGCCGTCCGAGTCGCACTGTACGACGCCCTTGTCGGTCAAAAGCGTCGTGCCGGAGTAAGCGCTTCCGAGCTCGACCTTGAAGTCAAAGGTAATATCGGCGGGAATAACGTAATCGTCGCCGTAAGGATGCTCGACGGTTTTGCTGATAACGAGACTGCTTACCGGACTTTTCGTTGGATTGAATATATTTACGATAGAATCGGTCTGCGTGACGATAAACGCAAGCGTCGACTGCACTGCAGAGCTGATTATCAGCACGAGTGCAAGTATCATCATTATGCTTTTCTTGCTTCTGATCCTGTTCAAAATCGCCTGCTCCTTTCAAGATATTTTCGGTGTTCAAGAGATACAAAGCGCGTTTATATCCCTTGAACACCGCCCCTCTTAACGAGGGGTGGCGGATAGAATCGTCAAATCGAAATGATTATGCCCAGGGGTTGGTAGGAAGACCCGAAGCGGTGAAAGCTTCATCTGCGGTATCAAAGCCGGAAGCCTGAACTGCCTGAGCGTATACGGGGATCTTAATACCGTTCGAGAAGTCGTAATTGATAACGGTGTCGCCGAGAGTGTAGTTGGTGCCGTCGAAGTCAACCTTGGAGTCAAGGTAGAAGCCAACGAATGCTGCGGTGGTGGTGTCGCCTGCAGCGAGGATGCCGCCGTAGGTGAATACGTAAAGGTTGTAATCAACGCCGTCGATTTCAACAGTCTCAACGCCCTTCCAGGAGTACTGGGTAGCGGGGATTGCATTTTCGCCTTCGGGGATGTACTTGTTGCCAAGGTTCCAGTGAAGTGCGTTGGTAGCAGCGGACGTGATGGATTCCTCGAGTGCAGCGGGAACTGCAACGATAACGCGAACGTATGCATCGTTTGCGCCGGTGTTTTCAACACTTACGATCTTGTCAACGTAGTTCTTGGCAACGGGCATACCAAAGGAGTCCTTTTCGCCCTGTGCAGAGCCGACTATGGGCATAAGGAGCTTGTTCTGCTCAAAATCCTCGAGTGCGGTGCCGTCTTCGTTACGCTGCTGCTCGATAAGATCGATCTGAACGTTACCGATGGTCATAACGTTGATTTCTTCGTCGGTGTCGGTGAGATAAGCAACGGTGCCTGCGATTGCGAGAGCCGCAACGAGAACGATGCTTACCGTCATAAGCAAATACTTTTTCATGGTGTTTGCTTCCTTTCTTTATTTTTTTATTTTTTCGTACTTTATGCCGTTTTCGCGGCAATCAAGAAGCGCAATACGGCTTACGTCCCTTGATTGCCGCCCATCCCCGAGGGGGATGGTACGGACTTGGTTGCCTTTTTACACGGATCAACTCGATTAACCGATCAAGTTACCGTCGAGATCATAGTAAACGGAGTCGTTGAAGCCGAAACGAATGGGCTTTGCGCTATCGGAAGTATTGTTGTTGTCATAGATGTCCAAATTCAAAGTGGAATCATCCTTGCCTTCCGAAGTATAGTTATGTACCCAGAACACTCTACCGTTATGGAAATCGGTATTTTCAATGGTGACGTTGTTCATATCGTAGCCGGAGTTGAAGACACGAACTGCACAGTAGGTGGTTGTGAAATCACAGTTGTTCACATTCAAAGTAGCTTCGCCCCAGTTGTTCAGGTGAGCAACGAAGTTCATGTCGGTTCCGCTGACATTTGCAGTCACGCCTTCAATATTGAGAACGCCGCCTGCAGTCACATCAAAGATAGTAGCCATAGCGTTCCATCCCTGATTGTTTTCAGCAGTTAATTCCAAAGAACCGTTCTTAACAGTCATTTCGCCCTTAACGTTGAAGAGCTCCTGATTACCGGTAGTATTAGCGGTAGCGGAAATCGTGTAGCCGTTCAGATCAAGAACGACACTCTTGCCCTTGGGAAGAGAGAAGGTAACGTTATCTACAGCAATATCATCAGCCAAAACAATGTTGCCACCTGCAGCGAAAGCGGTCTTGAATTCTTCAGCAGTGTATACTACTGCAGGAAAATCAACGCCGCTGACCCAAGGATGGTTGTTAGCGGTGATTTCGCCGAATGCTGCGTCGAGAGCGGTAGCAGCATCGTCAAAGCCCTTAGCCTGAACCGCCTGAGAAATAACGAGGATATCGTAGGTGCCGTTGCCGTTGCCGTCGAGAGCTTCAACGTCTTCGTTGGTTGCTTCGGGCGCCAGATAAACCTGGAGAAGGCTGGGGTACGAAACCTTGCCTGCAGCGAGGATACCGTTAGGGTTAGAGGTAGCGCCAACATAAGTAGCGGAGACGAGAACGTATTCGCAACCGTCGATTACAACGTCGGTTGCAACGGTTTCCCATGCCCAGCGAGTGCTGTCACCGTTGGTTCCGATGATTTCGTCGAATCTTTCAGCGGTAACGCCGCCCTGTTCGAATGCAAAGACAGAACGAACGTAAGCGTCGGTCTTGCCGGTGTTTTCTACGAAAACAAACTTGTCGATAACGTTCTTTACGCTGTCATCAAAAAGCTGAACCGCGCCGGGAGCACCGACCTGTGCCCAAGACTGCTGATAAGTGCCGTTATTGCGGTCGTCCCACTTGATCTGACCGTCAGCGAAAACCGCGGGATAAAGGGGCTTTGCCTGAGTGTATTCCTGAAGCTCGTCGGGAGTGTAACCGTACTTATCCACGTCGCCCGTAGATACCCAGTTACCGTTTTCGTCGACAACACGTTCGTATTCGTGCTGTGCGATCTTAACGTTACCAACAGTCATTACGTTGACGTCGGTAGGAGTTTCGAACTGGAGGTATGCAAGAGTTCCGACAACCGCGAGAGCAGCAACGAGAACAAAGCTTACCGCCATAAGCAAATACTTTTTCATTGTCTTTGCTTCCTTTCTCTATTTTTTTATTTTTCCGATTTTGTGCCGTTTTGCGGCAATCAAGAAGCGTAATAGTGCTTACGTCCCTTGATTGCCGCCCATCCCCGAGGGGATGGGACGGACGTTCTGACTTTTTCCGTTCAGCACGGAATAAGTATAATTTGCAATTACTGCTCGTGAACGGGAGTTACTTCAACGTTCCATTCGATGGTTTCGTGAACAACCTTACCGCATTCGCAGTAGTACATAGCGGAGTCAGCGCCACCGTTTTCGATAACGTTGCCTTCACCGTTGATCACGCAGTCGTTGCAGCCGTAGTCAGCGCCTTCGAGCTGGATACCGTAAACGAATGCCTTACCGTTTTCGCCGGTAACGATGGTGTTGTTGTTGAAGTTGATGATAGCCTTATCGAGCTTGGTTGCGGTGTCAGCCTTTGCGGTGAGCTGAACTGCATAGCGATAGGGATCATTGAAGGTGCAGCCTTCAACGGTAACGTTGCCGGTAGCACGGATAGGTCTCTGACCGTTGCAGTTGAACACGCAGTTCTTAACAACGATAGAGGTGCCTTCGTTGGTGTCCCACCAAGAGGTGATAGCGGTGGAGTTGTTGAGGCTCATATCGAAGGTAACGCCGTTGCAGACAACAGTCTGGTTACCCCAGATTGCGATAGCGGACTTGCCGGTCTGCGAGATACCGGTGGAGTCAGCGATGGAATCGTCAACCTTAACGGTAACGCCGTTGAGAGTAAGAGTGCCTGCGGTGCTGGAGGTAGTAGCGATCTGGCCGGAGAGAACAGCGTTCTTGGAGCCGTTGATGGTTACGTCCTTGCCGCCGTCGAGCTTAAGATTGGTGGTGTATGCGCCATCCTTAAGATTGACGATAACGTTCTGATTTTCTGCGATTGCAGCTGCGAGCTCGGCAGAGTCAGCTACTTCAACAACTACAGGGAAATATTCCTCTGCGCCGCTGACCCAAGGATGGTTATTAACGGTGATGTCGCCGAATGCTGCGTCGAGAGCGGTAGCAGCGTCGTCAAAGCCCTTAGCCTGAACTGCCTGAGAAATTACGAGGATGTCGAAGGTGCCGTTGCCGTTGCCGTCGAGAGCTTCCATATCCTCGTTGGTTGCCTCAGAGCTGAGGTAAACCTGAGAAAGGTTGGGATAGGTGGTCTCGCCTGCGGGAAGGATGCCGTTGTCATGTCTTACGCCGTCAGCGCCTTTGTAAATATACTCGAGGAGTTCGTAGTTATTGTTGTCGATGGTAACAACGCCGATGATGTTACGAGTCCAGTTCATATGGTAGGACGTACCGATGAGAGAGCTGTCGGCAGAACCGATCTCAAGTGCAACGATAGTACGAACGTAAGCATCGGTCTTACCGGTGTTTTCAACGGTAACGAACTTATCCTGCGCGTTTTCGGAAACGAAAACCTGCATTCCGCCGTAGGAATCAACCTGAGTCATTCTTACGGTAGTAGCATCCCAGGTACCTGCACCGTGGTTAACGGGGTTGCCGTTAGCGTCGATCTCGGTTACGGGCAAAATGGGCTTCGCCTGAGTGAAGTCCTGAAGCACGTAGCTGGTTACGTTGTCGATCGTTTCGGTCTTGTACGAGCCGTCAGCGTTAACTGCGCGTTCGTATTCGTGCTGTGCGATCTTTACGTTGCCAACGGTCATTACGTTGACGTCGGTAGGGGTTTCGAACTGGAGGTATGCAAGAGTTCCGACAACTGCGAGAGCAGCAACGAGAACAAAGCTTACCGCCATAAGCAAATACTTTTTCATTGTCTTTGCTTCCTTTCTTTATTTTTTTATTTTTTTGATTTTTTGCCGTTTTGCGGCAATCAAGAAGCGTAATAGTGCTTACGATCCTTGATTACCGCCTCTCTGTTACAGAGAGCGGTCATTAATTGTTGAATACCTTTTCGGGGTCGATGCTCGGGAATGCCGCCTCAAGCGCCTCTTCGGCGGTGAGGTTGCCCATATTATCGGACTGAACAGCCTGCGCCTTGACGTAAATATCGAACGAATCGCCGAAGGACTCGCACATTTCGTTGGTCACAGCCTTGTCGAGGTAGACCTGCTTGAGCGAGGGTACCGTGGTTTCGCCGGGCTGAACGGGGTTAAGATAGGTTACGACCGCAACTGCGCAGGTGCTGCCGTTTACGTTATAAAATCCGTCGAGCCATTTCCACTCGCCGATTTCCGACGTGCTGTTCTTATCGTTTACGACAACGTGAATATAGGGATCCGCCACGGCATTTTCGCCGACCTCTACTGCAATAAGGGTGCGGACGTAGGCGGCGTTGGTGCCGGTATTGGTGACGGTCACGAATTTATCGATAACGCCGGAGTTATCGGCAACGACCTTCCAAGCAGAGTCGTTGGGAACCACCCATTCATCGGCGGGAGCCCATTCGATGCTGCTTCCGCTGTAATAGGTAGGATAAATGGGGCTGTTTTCATACTGAACGAGAGTGTGCTCGTTTTCTGTACAATCGACGCGAGCCTGCTCGTTTATGCGGACCTCTACCCTGCCGACGGTGACCACCGAGCCCGAGTTTTCCGCCTCAGACGAAAGATAAGCCACGGTACCCGCAACCGACAAAGCGGAAACGAGTATAACAGCGAGGAATATTAAAATTAAGCCTTTAACGCCGATTTTCATAGCCTTTCTCCTTTCGTCCGAATATTAATCAAAATAATTTACCGATCAGCCGTTTGCCTGATTTGCCTCTGCAAGCGCCCAAGCCTCTGCGGGGGTATCGATAGCGTCGATATCGCTATCGCGCTGAACCGCGTATGCAGTGAAGGTGAGCGTGGGCTTTTCGGTCAATGCATTGAGCATTTCCTTGGTGACCTCGTCCTTGACCTTGACCTTATTATCCTCGAGCACGTAGTATTCGACGTCGCTGTCACTCTTTGTGCTTTCAAGGTAATAAACTCCGACGTAGCCGTCGAGCGGGGTCCATTCGGAGGACACGGTGTATTCCATAAAGGTCGAAAAATCAGCGGATTCCTCGATCTTGACGAAAACGTAAGCGTTTTCACTTTCCGCGAGGACGGTAACGACAGGGTCCTTATCGATAGTCTTGCCGGGTACCATATCGTATTCGTTTATCGAGGGATCGCCGTCGCCGTCGTCGGTTTCCTCAAGCGTTATGTCAATGTCACCGTAGGTGAAGGTATTCACAACGGGCTCGGTGGTGTCGCTGAGCCAAGCAACGGTGCCTCCGACAATTCCGCAAAGTATCAAAGCGATAGCGGCGAACATCAAGGCTGTTCTTTTCATATCAACGGTACCTCCTTACTTAATTTCTTCTTCGAACGCAGACCATGCCTCATCGGCGTTTCCTTCAAAGCCCGACGCCTGTATCGCGTGTGCCTCGAAGATGATCCTCAATCCCGAGAGAGTCTTGATCTGTTCGTTGTTTATATCACCCGAAAGCGTGATCGAGGTGATGAAGGGCTCGAGCGGAATTTCGTCCTGAGTCGAATTTCCTGCGATTTTATAATAGCGATATTCGTAATACGCGCTTCCGTCTTCGTTAAGCGTTTCCGAAACGTACTGCCAAACGTTCGCATCATAGCCTGTTGCGAAATCGGTCGGCTTAAAATCGTCACCGTAGATCGTCTTAAGATCGCGTGCCTTATTCACGGTCACGATGAGTCTGATATAGGATTCCTCGCTGTTTGTAAGCAGCGTAACGGTAGGATCCATCGCATAGGTTCTGCCGGGGAGAAGATGGTAGTCGTTCGCCTTCACTCGCTCCGCACCGGGAACAAGCGTGCCGTCGCTGTTGGCTTTGGCCTCGTCAAGCTTGATATCGACCTTGCCGACGGTAAATATGTTCGTGGCAGAATCGTCATCGATCATCACCATAAGCGTTGCAGATACCGCACAAATAAGCAGCAATATCGCACAAACCGATGCAACGATTATCTTTGTCGAGCTTTTCATATCCTCTCTCCTTTCCTATTTATATAGATATATTAAACACCGAGCATTAAACCAACATTAAATTTGTTGGTTCTCTTCGGATTTTTCTTCGGTTTTTTCGGCTTCCCGGCCGCCGTTTTCCTCGCCGTCGTGCTTTTTGATGTAGTCCGAGACAACGTCCACGAGCATTACGAACAGCACCAGCGCAATTCCGACCGCAATAGCCAGATATACGCCGGGGGGCGACTGAATATAGGTTGCGAGATAGCCCAAAAGCGGCAAGCCGAAGACAGCCTTGCCCACTATCTTGCTTTCGTGGACCGGTGCCGAATCGGGCACGTCGTTGGCTACGCCCTGCGTGCGGAACCACAGCTCGGTCGGGTTACTTTCGTCGGGGTAGATTTCGATGATACGGTGGGTCGCCGTCTGCGTCGCGGTAATATTGAAGGTGATATCGTCGCCGACCTCGAGCGACTGCGGCTCGACCTGCTTTACGTAGATCAACCCGCCCGTGTGATATTCGGGCTCCATCGAGCCTGAAAGCACGGTGTATACCTCGAAGCCGAGCAGCTTCATTCCGACAAGCAGAAACGCCAGCAAAACGACCACCGCAACCAAAACGTATGCAATTACCTTAAGCGTGGTGCCCAAATACTTCATAATAAATATATGCTTTCTCCGCAAAAGGGGAAAATCCCCCATATTCCAAAGTGTATGATAACACTTTCCCAACACTTTTTCAAGAGGAAAAGGAAAAAAAGAAAGGGTTTTGTTCATCTTTTTTTAACATTTTTTGACTTTTCGGCGAATTTAACCGTTTCTTATCCGAGGAACGGTCGAAAAGACCTGTTGCGAAACGCAAAAAAATGTGATAGAATGAGGCGAGGTGAGAGAGATGCTTTACAACAATCTACCGAAGGAGCTTGAGGAGAAGATGCTTGCCGACTTAAAAAGCGGCAGTCTGCCCGAATACGGCTTTGACAGCGCAAACGCATTGCGCCGCAACGCCTCTCACGATAAGCCCACTACCCTTAGAACTGCGTTTATACGCGATGCCGAAAAGATATTGCATTGCCCGTATTACAACCGCTACGCCGACAAAACGCAGGTCTTTTCGTTTTACAAAAACGACGACATAACAAGGCGCGCTCTGCACGTTCAGCTGGTATCGCGGATCGCACGCACCATCGGACGCGCGCTCAATCTGGAGCTCGATCTTATTGAAGCGATCGCGCTGGGGCACGACATCGGGCACACCCCGTTCGGGCACGCCGGAGAAAGCTTTCTCGATTCGCTTTTGTATGCAGAATCGGGCAGGCATTTTTCGCACAACATCCATTCGGTCCGCGTGCTCGACGAGATATTTCCTCTCAACCTTACCCTGCAGACGCTTAACGGGATAGCATCGCACGACGGCGAAATGGAGCTTGACGAGTACCGACCGAAAGAGATATCGGGTTTTGAGGAATTCGATTCCCTGATAAAGCTCTGCAACGAGGACAAAGCCAACGTCAGAAGGCTCATCCCCTGCACGCTTGAGGGCTGTGTCGTGCGCATTTCCGACATCATCGCTTATCTCGGCAAGGATCGGCAGGATGCCGAAAGAGCCAAGCTTCAAAGCGGCGACGCGTATACCGACGGAACCATCGGGAAATCGAACTCCGAGATCATCAACAATCTCACCGTGAACATCGTCACCCACAGCTACAACAAGCCCTACATCAAGATGGACAAGGCGCATTTCGACGCGCTTAAGCAGGCGAAAAACGACAATTACGCCTTGATATACAAGACCGAAAGTGTCGAAGCGGCGCTGAAGGGCATCATCGCACCGATGATGAGCGACATTTTCTACAAAATGCTCGACGACCTCAAAAAGGGAGACAAGACCTCGCCCGTGTACAGGCACCATATAGCCTTCGTCGACAGGCCCTACTATGCCGAAAAGCGCAGAGAGCCCTATCTTAATTCGCCGCACGAGACGATCGTTGCCGACTACATCGCGAGCATGACCGACGATTATCTTATCGATCTGCACGCACATCTTTTCCCGAACAGCTCGCTGACTATTGAATACAAAGGATATTTCGATGATTAAAGGCGTTATTTTCGATTTTGACGGAACCCTGTTCGACACGATGCCCTTTTGGGCAAAGCTCGGGTTGAGTATGATAAAAAAGGCGGGGCTCACCCCGATCGAGGGGCTCGACGATGCCGTGCTCTTTATGACGCTTGAGGAAAGCTGTCAATTCATAAAAAAGGAATATCACCTCGAGCAGACCGTCGAGGAGCTTATAGACAACGTCGTAAGCGAGGTGACGCAGTTTTACTGCCTTGAGGCGAAGCCGAAGGACGGGGTGTGCGAGCTTCTGCACGAGCTTAAGCGGCGCGGCATAAAATGCGTAGTCGCGACGGCAAGCGACAGAAGGCTCATCGAGATCGCGCTCAAGCGGCATAGGCTTTACGAATGCTTCGACCGAATATTCACCTGCTCGGAGCTTGGTCTGAACAAGCGAAGCGGCGAAATATACGAGCGCTGTGCCTCGCACATGGGGCTTACCCCCGAAACGACCGCCGTGTTCGAGGACATCCTCGTCGCGACGCGCTCTGCGAAGGAGTCGGGCTTTTTCACCGTTGCCGTCGAGGATATCGAAAGCGCCGAGGACAAGGAAGAAATAATTAAGCTCGCCGACCTGTATATCCCAAGCGGCGGAGATTTTGATGCGTTTTGGAGCTGTATTGAATGAAAAAATGTGTGATAATCGGCGGTGCACCGATAAATGATTACGAAAATACAAGGCGTCACATCGGAGACGACGACTTCGTGATAGTCTGCGATTGCGGGCTTAAGCATCTTGACGGGCTGAAGCTCGAGCCGAGCCTTATCGTCGGCGATTTCGACTCGCACAAGCGTCCCGAGATCGACGTCGAAACCATCGTGCTCCCCCGCGAAAAGGACGATACCGACACCTTTTTCGCGGTCAAGGAGGCGGTCGCACGCGGCTTTGACGACTTTTTGCTCGTCGGAGTGATCGGCAAGCGAATCGACCACAGCCTCGCCAATCTTTCGATACTGCTGTATCTCGACGATCTGAAGCTGCGCGCAAGGGCTTTGGACGATTATTCGTCGCTCGAGATAGTCTCTCGGCAGGTTGCGCTCGTCGACGACTCGCACCCCTTCTTTTCGTTGCTCGCCATCGACGGCAAGGCGGGCGGAATCAGCATAAAAAACGCGCTCTTCCCTCTCGAAAACGGAGTTATCTCGCCCGACTATCAATACGGTGTAAGCAACGAGGTTTTGAAGGGAGAAACCGCCGAGATCCGTGTTTCAAGCGGCAGGCTTTTGCTTGTGAAGGTAATAAAGGAATAAAAAAAGGGCTGCGGTTGCAGCCTTTTTTGTTTATCTTGCTTCCTGCATCTTTTCGGTCATTCTCGCGATCTGGCTTTCGAAGAAATTTACGTAGTTTTCGTAAAAATAATTCGTATCGGTGGAGGAATCCCCGATTATCGCGATCAGCTCGAGCGCCTTTTCGGTCTCGCCTATCGCAGACGCATATTCGCCCTTCTCCTCGAAGCATTCGGCGAGGTGCCACATCATCTGTATCAGATTCTCGAACGACACCCATTTCTGCTTTTCCGCCGCTTCGTATTTCGCGCTTCCGTTAAGCACGTAAGCTATCTCGGTAAGTCGCGTAAAATATATCTCGGGGATCTGCTCGATAGCCCTTTTCGCGCTGTGCATATCGCCCTTTGCCTTATAGGAATACGCAAGAAAGCGCAGAGCGTCGTATTTGATGCCGTGATCGGTCGCCTTTTCGATAAGCTTTGTCGCTATCCCTATCGCCTCGTCGGGATTTCCCGAATAGTCGATAACGTAAAGCAGGTTATTGAGAAGTATATCGTTTTCGGGATATTTGCGGAGTCCCGATTCGAGTATGCGTCTACTCTGCTCGGGGTCGCTCTGACGGTATTTGTACGCCTCGTCGGCTATACGCTCGACCTCCTGCTCGATCTCCTGCAGATTAAAATCGAAAAGCTCGTCCATCGTCACACCGAAATAGCTTGCAAGTATCGGCGCAAGGCTGATATCGGGCAGTGCGATGTTGTTTTCCCATTTGCTGACAGCCTGAAAGGATATCCCTATGCTCGTGGCAAGCTGCTCCTGCGTGATGCCGCGTTGCTTTCTTAGTTCTCTGATCTTGTTTCCTATGTTCATACGTTCCCCGTTTTTTCAGTAGTTCCAACAGTATAGCATTATATTTTCGTTTTTTCAATAACCTCGCAAACGACTCCTGCTCAACTCTCGGTTGAAGAAAAAATTTCAATGCTTTTTGTGAATAAAAAAGTCGGGAAATGCACATAACATTACAAATCCAACACAATTGTGTGCTACGATTTTAAAAATATACAAAAAACGGAGGATATAAATGAAAAAGAGAAAAAGCCCGAGAATGATTTCGATTATTCTCGCTGTATTGATGACGCTTACCCTTTTTGCCGCCTGCGGCGATAAGGAGGGCGATAATTCCACCGGAGAAAGCATCAAGGACGATATTTCGGACCTCGAAAGCTCGATAATGGACGACGTTTCGTCTATGCTTCCCGATCTGTCCGACGGCATCGTTTCCGACAACGCGTCCGACGGATTCATTTCCGACGGCAGCTCCGATGACAGCTCCGACGCAGACGTAAGCGACGACTCCCCGATTCCCGACGAAAGCGGCACCGTTTCGGTGCCCGACGGGTCGGAGGATCCCGACGATGATGACGATCCCGACGTCGAGGAGCTTGACGCGTTCAGGCTCTCAAGCATCGACGATCTCACCGACGAAAGCGGCAGCAGAAGCTACACGGTATACGCGCCATACACCGACGAATACACGCTCGAATGCGAAAACGTCAAGAGGCTGACGATCACGCAAAAGGGCGAGACGATCAAAAAGGGCAACGGCAAGCTTTCGGTATCGTTGAAGGCGGACGAGATCTACACGCTTACCGTCACCACCGACGAAAAGAATCAGGATTTCAAGATCACCACCACCGCAAAGAACCACGTCGTAACGCTTCCCTACGGTGTTGCCGATCCCATCTCGGTCAAAGACCTTGATCTTTACGGCAACGGCGAAAATCCCCTTACCGCCGCAGAGGTCAACTACATAAAGCGAAAGGGCGGCACCTACGTTTATTCCAACAACCCCGAGCAGTTCCGCCCCGAGCACGTCAACAAGGCGTTTATGCGCAACGACGGTCTGACCGGCGAGGTCTACGTCACATTTGAGCACGCGAACTATTCGGGCTCGGACGTTTATCTCGGCTATCAGCTCAAGAACAACGGCGATCACGACGTTTACATCACCATTACGAACGTCGGTTATCAGTGGATCGGCACCTGGTTCGGTCAGCTTGCGTGGTATAATTTCTACAACACCTCGTTCAATCTTCCCGACGACTACTTCAGCTCCAACGGCGCGATCGCACCGAAATACGCAGGGCTCGATTACGCATACCGCGACTATAATCCCCGCGTTTATCAGCCCACGACCTACCGTCTCCCCGCAGGAGAATACATCTGGGTCATCGGCGGAACCTCGGCGGATGCCTACCGTAACATTAACGTCGACAACTCGGCAAACCGATTCGTCAACAACATACGCTGTGCGAACGGCAACGTAAAGTTCACCGTAACGGGCGGCGAGGTCAGCGGCACAATGTATTGCTACAACAACGTCTCGAAGATCGCGGGCGATCCCGCACCGCTCGGCTACGTTGCCGCGGGATATGCACAGCAGTACTCTGGCATCGCATACCATCACGGCATCATCGACAACTATATGACCTGGACCTTCAACGATTCGTCCAAGGCGGGCATGCTTCCCGTAACCTACACCACCGAATACGCCGACAGCGTTCCCTCGAGCGCGGCGCCCTATTTCGCGTACAACAGCACCCCGCACACGGTCAACTCGACGAGCTGGATGACCCACCTTAACCCGCAGAACAACCATCAGGCGGTCGGTATGGACATGGTTGAATTCATCTGGCACGATCAGAAGGGAAACGAGGTGGTCATCGACAACCACCACGCCGACGGCGGCGGAACCCCTGCAAACACGGCGAACTGGATGATCGAATATCAGGACCATTTCACCTTCGTCAATCAGGGCGACACAGAACGCAAGGTCACGCTTCACCTGCGCGACCACGGCACTCTCGCGATACTCATCCGCGACAGCGTCACGGGCGAGGTCATCGATAATGCCTACACCGCAGGTCTCGGCGAAAACGGTGCGTACAGCAACTTCCAATACGAGATCACCATCCCCGCTCACAGCGTCAAGCAGATAACCCTCGATTATCTCCTCGTCGCCTGCTCCTACGGCAGCGTCGTTCACTCTGCAGCACTTAAGTAAACGGAAAAAGCAAAAAAGATCCTCGCTTCGTTTTTATGAAGCGGGGATCTTTGTATTTTACTGTATCGTGGTTGCGAGCTTCCAGCGCTCGATATCGCGAGAAAGCAAAGCGCGTTCGATCTGCTTGAGTGCGTACGGGAGGCGGTAGCGTTCAATGGGCTTATATTTCTTCAAAAGCTCCGAGCCGAGAACGAACATCGCGTCGACGGCATCGCTGTCCATATTCGCAAACGTGTTATAATAAAACGAGCCGAGGTGTCGCAGCAGCAGCTTATAAAACACGACGTCGCGAGGCAGTCCCATCGCCTCGGTCTCCTCTATACAGCGCTCCAATATCCAGTAGCGCTGAACCGACCTGTCGGGCGCCTTGGACTGAATATGCGAAAAGTTCTTTTCATACCAGCGGTATTCGTACTTTACCTTTGGGATATACTCGAAGCTTTTCACAAAACGGAACGCGAGGAAGTGTATTATCGTATCCTCGTACCAATAACCCGGGATAAAGCGAACCGAATCGAAAATTTCGCGTTTATAGACCTTGCACCAGGGCAAGCCCGGAAAATTCCAGAGGTAGTCGCCGTCCTTATACCGCATCAGGTTATACTTGGGGTAAATATTCGGAGTGACCGAAAGCACCCTTCCGTCTGCCTGCTTCGACAGATTGTGGCCGCACATTACCATATCGAGGTCCTTTTCGACAGCGACCGACATAAGCGTCTCGACGATGTCCTCGTGCACGATATCGTCGCAGTCGATGAACATATAATATCTGCCGCGTGCGTTATCGAGTCCGGTGTTGCGCGCCGCGCCGATACCGCCGTTTTCCCGATGTATGACCCTGACCCTCGGGTCATCCTTATAACGCTTCAGAATCTCCTTCGCAGGCTGATCCGAGCCGTCGTCGACAAGGATAAGCTCGTAATTGAATCGGGTCTTCTGATTCAGCGCCGCATCGATGGTCTGTCCGATAAGGTCTTCATAATTATATATCGGCATAATGACCGACAGGTCGATGCTGTCGTCGAGCGGAAGATTGACACGGCTTACAGGCTCGTCGGTTCGCGGATACAGCCTTGAAATGATGTCCCTCGCCTCGCTTGCGTCAAGCGTCACGATGCGCGACGGGGCAAAAAGCCTCTTTAGGAAATATTTGGCGCAATAAAGGAAATATGCCAGAGTCGCCAGCACGACGCATATCCATTCGATCCTTATACGCTTGTAGAAGAATATGTAAAAGCCCTGCTTCATCGGTCAAGTTCCTTGAATTTCGGGTGTTTTTTGTCCTTTTCGGAAAGCAATATCTCGGCGTCGACATCCGGCCATTCTATGCCGATATCGGGGTCGTTCCACATAACGCCGCCTTCGTCCTCGGGATGGTAAAACTCGTCGCATTTGTACACGAATTCGGCTTCGTCCGAGAGCACCAGAAAGCCGTGTGCAAATCCGCGCGGAACGTAAAACTGACGCTTATTTTCCTCGGAAAGCAGAACGCCTACCCATTTGCCGTAGGTCTCGCTGTCCTTACGCAGGTCGACCGCGACGTCGAAAACCTCGCCCTTGATAACGCGGACGAGCTTTGCCTGCGGAAACGTCTTTTGAAAATGGAGTCCGCGGAGCACGCCCTTGCGCGATTTTGACTGGTTATCCTGAACGAAATCAGAGACGATTCCCGATGCCTTGAAGACCTCTGCCTGATAGGTCTCCATAAAATATCCGCGTGCATCTCCGAAAACCTTGGGCTCGACGATCACAACGCCGTCAACGTCGGTTTTGATAAAATTAAAGTTACTCATTTACGCCGATCTCCTTGATATATCTTTCAAGCGCGTCGCGCCAATCCGGCAGCGGCGTGAATCCGTTTTCCTTAAGCTTGGCTTTGTCAAGCCTGCTGTTGAAGGGGCGCTTCGCCTTTGATGCGCCGTATTCAGCCGTGGTCACGGGGGTCACAGCCATATCCACACCCGCAGTCCTGAATATTTCACACGCAAAATCGTACCAGCTTATATATCCGCCCTCGTTCGTTGCGTGATAGCAGCCGTATTTTTCGGTTTCCGACATATCAACGAGCAGGCGTGCAAGGTCGAAGGTATAAGTAGGCGTGCCGATCTGGTCGCAAACCACGCGGAGCGAGGAATATTTTTTGCTGAGCTTCAGCATCGTTTTAACAAAGTTGCTTCCGTTCCTGCCGAACACCCAAGCGATACGCACTATGAAATACCTGTCAAGCAGCTCACGCACCGCAAGCTCGCCCTCGAGCTTGGTCTGTCCGTAAACGTTTTGCGGCTTATACTCGGCACAGTCGGGCTCCCAAGGTGTATCGCCCTCTCCGTCAAAAACGTAGTCGGTCGATATATATATCATTTTGCATCCGCTTTCACTGCAGGCAAGCGCGATATTGCGGGTGCCGCTTGCATTTATGGCGCGCACCTTGCAAATATTTTCCTCATCCTCGGCGGCATCAACGGCAGTCCACGCCGCGCAATGGATCACCACGTCGGGGGAATATGCCTTTATCGCGTCGGAAACTGCGCAAGAATCGGTGATATCGAGACTTACGTAATCACAGTCGAGGCTTTCGCATTTTTCAAGTATATCCGAGCCCACACAACTATGTCCGCGCCTCTTCAATTCGTTGACCACGTCATATCCGAGCTGTCCGCCCACACCGGTTACAAAGTATTTCATAGTGATTTACCTTAATCCTTCAGATGTGACTTGTAAAATTCGCTTTCAAAAAACGAATCATCGATTTCTTTTCCGAGAATATCACGATTTTTTATAATATCCTCAGGAGTCAATTTCGAATAATCGAATTTTATCAATTTTTCTATGTATTTTTCCGGAAAACGATATTTAACAACTTTATTTCCGGCATATATCGCATAAGGAGGGACGTCCTTCGCGACAGTGCTTTGTGCCGCTATCACCGCGCCCTGACCGATATGTGCTCCGGACAGAATTGTCGCACCCATGCCTATCCACACGTCGTCTTCCACCACAATAGGGCCCTTAGTCGGAGTGCTATGAGGTACGCCTGTTTTAAAATATGCGTCGAACGGATACTGTGAAAGCGTATTTAAAGGATGATTACCGCCCGTAAGAAAGGTTACTCCTGCGGCAATAGAGCAAAAATGCCCTATTTGCAAACGTTCTGACGGATTGCCGTAATGATAAACATCTATGGTTCCGTAGGTATGGTTTCCTACTTCGGCAATCCATCTATAGTCCGCTGTTGCCTTTGTGTAATTATGAGAATTGGCATTTCGCCACAATTCCTCGGCTTTTTTTCTGGCGTTTCGAGCTTCCAAATATCCTTTTATAGTTTGAAGTGCATTTTTAATTGATTTAAACAAACCCATACGAAGCCTCTTTATCTGTTTCCGTACATTTTTTCGTAGTAGCTTTTATATTCGCCCGAGATGATGCTTTCCCACCATTCGCGGTTATTCAAATACCAATCGATGGTCTTCTTGATACCGTCCTCAAATCTTGTTTCGGGAAGCCATCCGAGCTCCTCGTTGATCTTCGTCGGGTCGATCGCATAGCGGAGGTCGTGGCCCTTACGGTCGGTGACGTAGGTAATAAGGCTTTCGGGCTTGCCGAGATAAGCGCAGATCATCTTCACTATCTCGATATTCTGCTTTTCGTTATGACCGCCGACGTTATAGACCTCGCCTACCCTGCCCTTATGAATAATAAGGTCGATCGCCTTGCAATGATCCTCGACGTAGAGCCAGTCGCGCACGTTTTTGCCCTCGCCGTAAACCGGCAACGGCTTGTCGTTCAGCGCGTTTGCGATCATCAAGGGTATGAGCTTTTCGGGGAAATGGTAGGGTCCGTAGTTGTTCGAGCAACGCGAGATCGTTACGGGAAGCCCATAGGTACGATGATACGCAAGCACCAGAAGGTCGGCAGACGCCTTGGACGACGAGTAGGGGCTGCTCGTGTGAAGCGGAGTCGTTTCGGTGAACAGAAGCTCGGGTCTGTCGAGCGGAAGATCGCCGTAGACCTCGTCGGTCGAGACCTGATGGTAGCGCTTGATGCCGTATTTCAAGCAAGCGTTAAGCAACACGGCGGTGCCCATAATATTCGTCTGCAGAAAGACCGTCGGGTCCTCGATGCTCCTGTCAACGTGGCTTTCCGCCGCAAAGTTGACGATGACGTCGGGCTTTTCCTCTTCAAACAGCGCATTCACCGCCTCGGAATCGCAGATATCCGCCCTTACAAAGCGGAAATTGGGGTTATCCATAACCGATTCAAGCGTGCTGAGGTTACCCGCATAGGTCAGCTTATCCAGACAAACGATCCTATAATCGGGATAGCGCTTGAGCATATGAAAAATAAAGTTGCTTCCTATAAATCCGGCGCCGCCGGTCACAATAATCGTCATATTTGCCTCTTACTTGTCTATGTATTTGCCGTTGATAACGTCCAGCAGATACTGTCCGTATTGGTTCTTTTTAAGCTCCTCGTAGATACGCAGCACGTCTTCCCTGCCGATCCAGCCGTTAAGATATGCGATCTCCTCAAGGCACGCGATCTTACGGTGCTGATGAGTCTCGACGGTCTTGACAAAGTTGGTCGCATCGACCAGACTTTCGTGCGTTCCTGTGTCGAGCCATGTATAGCCCTGACCGAGAAGCACGACGTTAAGCTCCTTATTGTCGAGATAGATTCGGTTGAGGTCGGTTATCTCAAGCTCGTTTCGCTTCGACGGCTTCAGAGACTTAGCGTATTCGACCACGCGGTTATCGTAGAAATACAGACCGGTAACGCAGTAGTTAGATTTGGGATTTTGAGGCTTTTCCTCGATGCTGACAGCCTTTCCCTGCTCATCGAATTCAACGATACCAAACCGTTCGGGGTCGTCGACGTAATAGCCGAATATGGTCGCATTTCCCGAACCTTCCGCGCTTTCGACAGCGTTAACAAGGCGCTCCTTAAGCCCGTGACCCGAGAAGATATTATCGCCCAAAACCATTGCAACGCAATCGTTTCCGATAAACTCCTCGCCGATTATAAACGCCTGCGCGAGTCCGTCGGGGCTCGGCTGAACGGCGTACGAGAGATTTATGCCGAATTGTTTTCCGTCGCCCAAAAGATCCTCGAATCGCGGAGTGTCCTGAGGGGTCGAGATTATAAGAATATCGCGTATTCCCGCCATCATCAGCACGGACAGCGGATAGTAGATCATCGGTTTGTCGTAAACCGGAAGCAGCTGCTTTGACGTGACCTTAGTAAGCGGATAGAGCCTTGTCCCCGATCCGCCCGCAAGAATAATACCCTTCATATCGCACCTCGCGTTTTTTATTTGATGATTCGTTTGATCAAGCGCTTGATGTATCTAAGTTCGAAACAATGTCTTAGCAAAAACGGCTTTTGCCCCGAAAGATAAGCTCCGAAGGCAGCATACGCATCCTTGTATGCCTCCCAAAGATAATCGGTATATTTCGTATACCAATCCTCCATAAACCAACGATATCCGTATTCCTTTTTATACGCTTTCATATACTTTTTAAAACAGCGGCGCAAATGTCGTTCAGACGTATATTTTTCGTCCGGCGGTTGTAGCCCGTTGTCCTTTGCAAACTTTTCCAATTGCTCTGTAAAAGCAATTATAAACGGTCCGCTCATATTTGTAGGATAAACAGCGAAGTGCGAATCCACATAAGTTACGTCAAGCGACTTCATAGCGTTGACATTGACTTGTATTTCGTTATTGAGTACAAGTCGTTCGGCGATAATCAGCTTTTGACCATCGCGCGCAAATAACATATTGTGCGGAAGCGAACCGGATAAGGTTGCGCAAACGTCAGAGTTGCGAATGTAATAAATCATCCGAGAAAGCGGCAATTGCTCAGGGAACAATATTTTATAGCCGTTTCTTTCGAAAAAATCGTCCAGCGTTTCCAATCCGAATTCAAGTCCGCTTGCCTTGCCGAGCTTGCTGCGACTGAAATAGATTTTATCCGCAGGTTCCCATGCAGCATCAATCTTAACGTTTGATGCGATCTTTTCGAAAATATTCTTATATTGCTCTGAATAATAATTGCACCAAGAATATCCGAGCTCCGGAACGATCAATTCTCTATATTCTGTCGGGCGATTAATGATTTCGATTTTGTCCCAAACTCCAAGCAACTCAAAAAACGCTCTGTAATTACCGGTAATTTCACGTTCGGCGCCCGATTCTAAGAAAAACACATATTTATCTACATTCGAATCGTTTTCCAAAAAGTACCAAAGTCTGGCAACAGCCTCGACCAAAAAATGACCCCAATGATGCACCAGATATCCGCAATATACAGCCCTGCAATCATCATGGAAAGGTGCTTCAAAATCATACTTTCCTTGAACTCTGCGTTCGACTGCCGAAAGCGCAATATACTCGCCGTTTGCGTCAACAACACCGCCTCGACCGAACAAACTATTATCGCCCGAAAAATGCTTCAAAGGCAAAACAACAGCATTATTACCTTGCCAAACCGCCAATGATTCGCGCTTGACAAATTCTGCATTGTGGCGTTTTTTCAAATTTTCCGCCTTTAATGGACGCAGGTAAGAATAGTCGATGCTATACATAGGGCTCCTCATATTTTACATTTATTCATATTATTATATAACATTTGCAAAACATTGTCAACAGGGAGTGAAAAGCGGAACAAAAGCCTTGATTTGAACTTTTGCGTATGGTATAATCAAGCGAACAGAACAAAGGGGGGCACACCATGTCACAGCTTATGAAAAAGGGCGTTTTGCTCTACACCGGATACAGAGGCTACAGCTTTGGAAAGTACTACGTTCCAACCGACGAGGAGCTTTCAAGGCTTTTGGAGGTCAGCGACGAGATATTGCTTATTCCCATCGCCACATACAACAGATACACCGACAAAAACGGCAACGAGCTCGAGGTCGTCACCCGCGAGATCATCGACGCGATGACCGAGGATATGGTGGGCGATCCCAACCGTCTCGAAACGATCAAAAAGGAATACCACGCCACCGCAGACCGCATTCTCGCAGGAAACTACCACATAAAGGACTACGTTGACGACGCGAACGCTTACGCCGAGCGCCTCGTCGCAATCAACCCGAACGTCAGGCTCTGGTATTCGGTTCCTCACGCGGAATGCTGGCACGCGCTCACCCACCTTTTCGCAGACGCTTGGGCAGACACCATCGATCTTATAAAGAGCACTCTGCGCGAGGATATCTGGAGCAACAACGTGCAGGGAATTTACTTTGCGGGCGAGGACGTTATAACCGCGGGATACACCCGCTTCGACTGCGACAAGCCCGAGCAGGACTTCAACAACCCCATCGTCAGGTCGATGAGAGCGGTTTCGGACCGAATCCGTTCCTACGGCAAGAGCTGTCTTTGGATCCCCTATTACCACGAGGCGGCTTCATCGTCGAAGAATCTCGGCTACGTTGTAAACCTCACCGATATTTTCGACACAGCCATCATTCAGCCCTCCTTCTTCTTCAACCCCGCACGCGTTGACGAGATCGCGATAGTGAGCGACTGCGTCAGAAAGCAGGCGGTCGTCGACATAAACGGCGATATCATCGGCGGCAAGAAGGTATCGAGGACCGAGATCGGCTTTGAAATGGAGATAGACGAGCAGTTCTATTCGAAGGAAGGCTACCCCGAGCGCTACTACGCGTATGAAAAGGGCTTCGGCGAATTCGTCGGCAAGCATCCGACGGCGTATTACGCGGGCTGTCCCGACACGATGATAAAGGCGCTCGACGTTATCGGAAAATTCTACAAGGAATAATCATGCTTAAGATCAGAAAAGCCGTTCCCGACGACGCAGGCGCATTGGCGCGACTCAGCCGCGACGGAATGGGATACGAATACGACACCGAAAAAACCAAGGAAAACCTGAAGACCGCGCTGGGCAAGGACTACGAATGCGTGCTCGTGGCAGAGCTTGACGGAAATACCGTCGGCTATATCCACGCCTGCGATTACTGCCTGCTGTTTTCCGAAAAGTTCGTCAACGTTCTGGGCATCTCGGTCGATCCGACGCTTACAAGGCAGGGCATCGGACGCGCGCTGATGACCGCTGTCGAGGAATGGGCAAGGACGCGAAAAGCGGTCGGCGTCCGTCTTGTTTCGGGTGAAGCGCGTATCGGCGCTCACGCCTTTTACGAAAAATGCGGGTACAAAAGCAACAAAACACAAAAGAACTTCAAAAAGATATTTTAGCGGTATTTTGTTGACATCGCCATATTACTATGCTATAATGTCGAAAAAGGCGCAACCGAAACGGTTGCGGAAAAGAGGTAAAAAAACATGAAGAAATTCTTACTTGCAATGCTTGCTTTGGTGCTTGCATTCTCCTTCGTTTTCGTCGGCTGCGACAGCGCGGATACCGACTCTGACGACAAGAGCGACAGCAAGGCTGCTTCCTCCTCCGAGGTTGAATCCTCCGAGCCCGAGGTTATCGACCTTACCGGCAGCTGGGAAGCAGAAATCGATATCGGCGAACTGCTCACTCAGTCGATCGCCGCATCGCTCAACGCCGAAATCGAAACCATCGAATTCAAGGCTACGATTGCTTTGAAATTCGACGGCGAAAAGTCTTCCATGAAGATGACCTCCAAGGAGGACAGCGAAAAGGTTGTTGACATTATGCTCGATCTTGCTTACCAGATCGTTCTGGAGCAGGGCGTTGAAATGACCTTCGAGGATTACCTTGTTCTCGTTGAGCAGGAAAACCTCATGCCCGACCTTGAAGCTCAGGCAGATCAGGTCATCAAGTCTCTCGAGGTTGAGACCGACACCGGCGACTATACCGTTGAAGGCAACGTAATCAAGTACAGCGACGGCGACTTCGAAATCGAATTCAAGGACGATTCCTTCACCGTTAAGAAGATCACTCTCGACGATGAGGATTCTCTTGAGGATATGGAAAAGCAGGTCTTCGATCTTATCGAGGGCAGCACCTTCAAGAAGGCAAAATAATCAAATTCACACAAAAAACCTTGAAGCTTATAGGCTTCAAGGTTTTTTTCTTTTTAATTGACGTAGCTCAGAAGTTCTTCAAAGCTGTTGACCGACGCGCCGTAATAGTGCACTCCGTCGCGGTCGAAGAGTATCGGCGCGATGCCGACCTCCTCGGCGGACAAAAGGTTTTCGCTTCTGTTGTCGATGAAGATGCATTCGTACGCCGAGCGGCCGATGCGCTCGAGAGCAAGGTCGAATATTTTAAGGTCGGGCTTGCGGCATTTCACGTCGGCGCTGACTATCTTATGCTTGAAATACTTGTTCAGATCCCATTTTTCGCAGATATACTCGCTCCATTCCGAAATATCGTTCGAGAGCAGAACGAGCTCGTACTTATCCCGCACCGCCTCGGCAAACGCTATAAAGCCCTCGTCGAGCGTAAGATAATTATCGATATAGCGCCTTGTATGAAGCTCTGAAGCATCAAGACCGAGCCTTGCGCAAAATTCGCAGAGATTTATTGCTCCGAGCGATGCTTGATCGAAAAGCCTTTCCTTATGAACAAGCTCCTCGACACGGTCATACGCCGCCTTGCCGAGCTCGTCGCGAGCATAGGCAAGAAAGCGGCCCTTGGATTCCTTCAGGATCACGCCGTACATATCGATAAGAATTGTAGTGTATTGCTTTATCATTGTGATTTTCCTTTATTCACGATTTTTCCATTCCTCAAGTGAATAGTTCTCATATTCGGCGATGGCATCCGCCTTCGCGTAGTCTCCGTCGGTGCAATGAACGATAAATTCGCCGCTTCCCTCGTACCACAGATATTCCTTCTCGATTGAAGCATATGCGTTGCTTTGGCTTTGAACTATCCTGCTCCACTCCTCCTTGGTACCGTCGTAATATACGTCGGTGAGGCTTACGCAGCCGTAGCACATACTGACGGGTATAGCCTTTATGCTCGACGGAATATACAGAGCTTCGAGCGAGACGCACTCGTTCAGCAAGCCCTTGCCCACGTATTCTGTGCCCTCGGGGATGACGAATTCGGTTAGCGAGACGCAATCGCTGAACAAATATTTATATCCGAGTCCAAGCACGGTCGAATCGATGCCTTGAAGCGAGCCGCATTCCCAAAACGCGTATTCATTAACGCTTATTTTGTTGTTTGAGTTAACGTGTATGCTTTTGAGCGAATCGGCACCCCAGAACGCTCTGTCGCCGATATAGGTAAGCGACGGCGGAAAATGGATCTCCTCAAATTCGCGATACGGCTTGGTATCGTCGAAGCGGTTGTACCTTCTGAACGCGCCCGAGCCGATCGAAGCGACCGGCTTTCCCTCGTAGGTCGCGGGGATCACGATCACGCTGTCGGTACAGCTTCCGAAGCCCTCGACGGTGCAGTAATCCTTGCCGACCGAAATCTCGAGTCCCTCACTCGGAGTAAGCGATTCGTATTCAGCCCTCAGCATTTCTTCGTTTTTGTACCCGCAGTTAACGCAGGTCTCGAATTGGAGCTTGTTTTCCTCGTCGAAATGCTCGCCCCTAAACGAAGATGCGCCGCAGTCGCATTCCTTCCAATGCTCGTCCTCGTCAAATTTGTATTCCGAATCATAGGTGTGAAGATGAGCGCCGTTTTCGTCGGTATCTCTCACGCTTCCGTCGTCATTGTAATCCGAAACGCGGTAATAATCGAGCGCAGCAATGCGATTCTCGCCCAAGTCTATCCTGAGCTCGGCTTTATATTTACCGTCGTCGCCGAGGACGAAAAACACCTCGTCGACCTTTACGCCGCAGATATCGATTTTCTCGCCGATGCCGTTGTAATCGTTATAATACTCAAATCCGGTGCCGTAGTCATCGGTCGAATAATACACGGGCTCGCCCGTGCAGGCATAGGATTTTCCCTGAACCGTAACGCTTCCGTCGCGGTTGAAGGTGAAATCGTAGGTCTGCGACGCATCGAAATCGTCTTCAATCGCAGAATCGATCCATTGTCCCTCAACAAAGCGCCAGACGCCCTCGACACGCGTGGTGTCACGCGTTACAACGTAGGTCGACGGAATAACCGAGTGCTCCTTTGAGGATTCTTCGGATTCTTCGGTTTCGTCTTCATTGTCGTTGCGTATCAGCGAGGTGACGCCGACGGCGCCGCCGATGACCACGCCTGCGGCTACGATTCCGGCAACTATCTTTGCGGCAATGCCCACGCCGATTCCGGTAGCAGCGGTTGCCGCGGTAGCCGAAGCGGCGGTCGCTCCCGTTGCGGCAGCGGCGGTCGTTGCGGTCGTTGCGGTCGCGGCGGTCGTTGCGGTAGCGGTCGTTGCAGTAGTTGCGGTAGCGGTCGTCGCGGTAGCGGCGGTGACTGCCGCAACAGCCTCCGACACGCTCGGGATCGCCATAGACGCAAGCTCCTGCTTGAAGAGCAGCTGCATAAGAAGCGGCAGAGCCATTGCGCCGTGAAGCTTGGTTCCGGTCCTTCTTTCGTATTCCTCAACCTTGGTCTTCAAGGACTTGCGCGAGTAGCGCAAACGGCTTTTTACCGTTTCCTCGCCGACTCCCTGAATCGTCGCTATCTGACGGACCGACATACGCTCGTAGAAATAAAGCAGAGTCGCCTCCTTCTGCTCGTCGGAGAGAGACTCGACGATAGAATAAAGCTCCGATTTGAATTCCTTGTCCTCGAGCGCCTTATCGGGGATATTTGCATCGTTGTCGTCGGGAAGCACGTCAAGCAGAGTTTCGTTATCCTCGTCCGCCGAAAGGAGCATTTCCTTTTCTTTCCTGAAATGGGAAACGCACTTATTGTGCAATATACGCTTCACCCACACCGGAAAAAGGTTGGGAACGCGCAGAGTCTTAAGCTTTTTGATGACCTCCATACAGACGTCCTGTGTCACGTCGTATGCGAGATGCTCGTCGTTAACAGCCTTTCTTGCGTGGAAATAAAGGTCCTCGTAAACCGCAGTAAGCAGCTTATCCATCGCATCTCTGTCTCCGCTCTGTGCCTTTTCGACAAGCGGCGTAAGCTTGTTATAATCCATATCAGTTCTCCGTAAGGTTTTCTTCAATACTATAAATGACGCGCCTCAGGTCGCGCAGAAGCGTTTCGGCATAACGAGGTGCCATTGCGCAGTTGAGTTTTTCTTCGTCGTAGATCCGTGTCAAAAGCTTCGAGATGATCTTCTCGTATTCAACGCATTTCATAGCTTTTCACTCCTCGGACAGGTGTATTTACGCTTTCTTCTTATTAAAAAGCGACTTGACCGAGTCGACAAAGCGCTCGCCCTTGATCGTGCAAACGTCGATCCAAGCGAAAAGCACTGCGAGCACAACGAAGATTGCGGTGACCCAAAGAGCGTTGAAGAAGGTATCCTGAATATTCATCATTGCGTAAACTATAAGGGAGCAGAGCGCGGACATACCGCCGGTTGCGATAGACATGGGGAGGAAAAGGATGATAACGAAAATACAGAACTTGATGTAAAGCGTGAAGAGGTTAAGCGCTTCGAAGGACTGCCAGAATGCCTTTGCCCAGCCCCAGCACTTGGGGAGGATGAAGCCGACCCATTTCCAGATGGGCCAGATGATTGCCGCCACGATAAAGCCCATGGACGAGTTGATGAATGCCTTGGCAAAGCCGGTATAGCCGATTGCCGCGTAAGACGCAACGATGCCGATGACAGCCGCGATCGCCATAAATATAAGTCGAGCGATCGCGCCTCTCTTTTTCTTTTTCTGCTTTTTCAGCAATGCGTCAAGCTCATAGCTTGTAAAGCCGCCGTTGGTTTCGGTGTCGTTGGTTTCGACGTTGATTTCGGTTTCGTAGTTGTTTTCGCAGTTGTTCATGATTGACTCCTTTTTTGTTTGTTTTTTTGATTCTGTAGTGTAAGACGCAGCAAAAACAAAAAAGGGTCTAAATTTTCAAAAAATTTTTAAAAAATATTTTTATTGATTTTTTTCGACGTAATTACATAGCATAAACGGAGCAAAAAGCCCCGTTTATCTGTCAGTCGAGTATCCACATTTTCAGAATCGCGAGCATTTCGCGCAGTCCGTTGGGAATAACCGTATGCCAAGGCGTCGACGCGTGAATATGCGTGACGTCGTCAAAGCCCTCCGCACGTGCATAAACCTCCGCGCGGTATATATGGAAGCTGTTGCTGACGATCGCGACCGAATAATCCGAACCAAAGCGAGAATCGAGTATCTCCCTTGTAAATCTCAGGTTCTCCTCGGTGCTCGTCGAGTTTTCTTCCTTGATTATCCTGCTTGCGGGCACGCCCTTGGATATCAGATAGCGCTCCATCGCCAGTGATTCGGTTATGTCCTCATAGGGGCCCTGACCGCCGCTGACCGCGATATAGGTGTCGCCGTTCCTTCGGTAATATTCCAGTGCCGTATCAAGCCGTGCCTGCAGATTTTTGCCGATCGTCTCGCCCTTTATCCCCGCGCCGAGCACGATGATAACGTCCTCGTCGTAGGTGACGTTATCCTCGCTCCCGTACAGGTAGATGCAGGTGACGAAAATAAAGATTATCAGCAGTCCGATGCCGCAGGTCCGCTTCAGCCACTTTGGCATAATGCTTGAAAGCTTTTTATGAAACACGCCGTAGCTCAAAAGCGCAAGCCCGAGAATATACGCCGCGGCGGTTCCGACGGTGAAGTTCGAGCCGAAGGAATACGCCACAGCCGAAGCAAGCAGCACCGCGCCGAGCGCGATGCTTCCGTATTTTTCGGTTACAGGACGCATTTGCCGGTCACTTCCTTAATAATAGAAGCGAGGTATTCCTTAGCGGCGATAATATCCTTCGCCTGCTGCTCGCCCTCGATCTCGCGCTCGATGGTGATATATCCGTCGTAGCCGAGCTCGTGCAGACCCTTGATAACTCCGTAGAAGTCTACCTTACCCTGACCGATCGCGGTCTCCTCACCGAGATCGTGACCGTTGACGGGATATTTGCCGTCCTTCGCGTGAAGGTTACGAACGTATTTGCCGAATACGTCGAGTGCGTCAACGGGGTTCGCCTTACCGTAAAGGATAACGTTTGCCGTGTCAAGGTTTACGCCGAGGTTGTCGGCACCCGCGGTCTCAAAGCAGCGAAGCATGGTAACGGGGGTCTCCTGACCGGTTTCGAAAAGCAGCCACTGACCGTTTTCCTTCAAGTGGTCTGCCACCCTCTTGACAGCGTTGCAGAAGGGAACGAATTCGGGATCGTTGGGGTTTTCGGGAATGAAGCCCATATGGGTAACGACGTTGACAACTCCGAGCTTTGCCGCAAAGTCGGCACCGTCGCAGAGGTTCTTAACGCGCATTTCGCGGTATTCGGGAGGAACGAGTCCGAGGTTCTGATGTCCCTCGTAGAAGTTCCAGGTGCAGGGGCCCTCCCAGCCGCACCAGAACGCCGAGATTTCAACGCCGTATTCCTTAAGAAGCGCATTCAGCTGCTCTGCATTTTCATTGGTCCAGTGCGCGGGGTTCCAGGAAAGAAGCTGGCAGTTATCAAAGCCCTGCTCTCTCAACACCTTGAACTTATTGGGCATATCGCTCATTTCACCGAGCATTACGCAAACGCCTATTTTCATAATAATACTCCTTTATTCAAAAATTATTTATCCTTTGCTCTTATAGAATTCCTTGGTTTCTTCAAGCGCGCTTTCCGCGGCGGATCTCTTTGCCTCAAACTGAGACGAGAAGGAGCCGAGGGGGTTATACGCCATATTCTGAAGCAGAATATCGAGCTCGCCCCACTGATATACCATACCGACATCGCAGGCGCGGTTGGGGAGAATATATTCGTTTATCATTTCGGCGGATTCCTCGTCGCGGGTCTTCATATAGGAAAGAACCGTCTCCTGATAATCCTTTGCCACGGTGTTCTTCGATGCGGCACCCAAAACGTTGAGTGCGTCGACGGTCATTGTAAGCTTATCCTCGGTAACGCAGATGGGGATCGCGAAGCAGGATGCGCCCCACGGGTTAACGAGCGAATAATAGTCCTCCTGCGCGGTATCGAGCTTGGGCTCGGGAACGACGCCGAAGCGCTGCTCCATATTACCGAGCCTTACTACGGTGCCGACGGCATCGTTAAAGAAGAGGGCTCTTCCTGTGATGAATGCGTTTCGCGTAAGGTCAACGGGGGTCGACGTCACGCCGAAGTAATCGTTGGCGGAAATATAATATCCCTCGCCCTGAACGAATTCCTGAAGCTTTTCCATAACCTTCGCCGAGCGCTCGTTATACATAGTGATCTCGGGGTATCCCTCAGCGTCGGCGCTTGCGATCTTTTCGCCCGAGCCGAAGAATATCGCCCACATATCGTCGAGCTGACCGCTCCAGCCCACCTCATCCTGATAATCGACCTTGCCGTCGCTGTTTATGTCGCGGCCCATGGTCTTTGCCGCCTCAAAAACGAGGTCGGTGGTCCACTTTCCCTCACGCACGAGCTGATACGGGTCGCCGCCGTAGGTTTCGGAGAGGCCGTTCTTATCCCAAAGCTCATAATTGAAGAAAAGGGTCTGAGTGCAGGATTTGTTTATCAAGCCGATGTCGCCGATGGTAAAATAGAGCTGATCGGCATAGGTCATCGCTTCGTTGAATTCCTGATTCCACCAAGGCGCGTCTATCTGCAGTCCGTCAAGCCCGCGGAGATTGTAAAGGTGACCGCCCAAGGCAAGGCTTGCGCCGTCGTAAAGGCAGGGCACGACGACCTGATAGTCCTCGGTGGACGCGAGGTTGCCGTTTATGACCTCCTTGAGGAACTCGCCGTTCTTACGGGTCGGGCTGTAGCACTGTATCTCCTCGAGGACCAGTCCGAGTTCCTCCTCGAGTATCGCGGCACGCGCACGCAGGTCGTCGTTGATGATCTGCGGATAGGTCTGCTCCGCGCCGTCGTCGTAGGTGTTGGTGACTATTTCGGATTCATAAACCGTCGACGTGTTGTTCGTGAAAAACGTGATGGTTTCGCCGTCGTATCTCTTGCCGCTCGTCGTTGCGACGTAATCGCCGTCTGCGTTGCGGTATTCGTCCATCGCACCCGCAGTCGAGCTCGTATCCTCCTTCGAGCCGTCACACGCAGCCATCGCAAGCATAAAGCAGAGTATCATCAAAAACGATATGATTCTGTTCGGCTTCATAATTATTCTCCTTAGCGTTGGTGTGTTTTCTTTACCTTATTATATTATCATATAAAAAACGCAAATGCAACACAAAAACGGATCCTATCGACCCGTTTTTGAATTTTCCGTGAATATTTTCGCAATTTATTTCATCGGCTTGATCGAAACTGTTTCTCCGCCGACGAGAGAACGCGATTCGTCGCTCGTTATCTCGAACGCGCTGTCGAACGGTGCGTTCGTCACGGCTGAGCGCGACGGGCCCATCGGAACGCGGCAAATTCGTCCGTCTATCATTCTGTAAAGATAGGTGCTGTGCCAGACCGCGTTCGTGATCGCCGTTTCGGTCGGGATGGCGTTTCCGCCCTCGTTTCCGCTCTGGTCGATGGCGTTGACCCGCTTGAATTCAGCTTCGAGTCCCCTTCCGTGACCGGGAGACGAAAAGACGGGGCTTTCAAAGTCGGCAGGGTCGTTCCAGCCGTATTTTTTCCTCGTCTCGACCGACGACGCGAGCGAAGACACCTCGATAACCTCGATATGAAGCCTCAGTCTGTCGGGCTCGGGCGAAAAGACGGATATTTTCAATACGTCGCCCGGAAGATAATAATTCTCGGTAAATTTCCAATGTGCGTTGGCGAAGCAATTGTCTCCGACGGCGGAAACCGAATATTTTCCGTCGTGAGCGTCGTAGCCGCCGACGTCTTGATCGACTTCGGTAATATAGCGCCAAAACGGGCGAAAGGCGATGCAGCCCTTGCTTATCATGCCCTTAGCCCTGTCGATAACCCCGAGTGACAGCGAAAGCCCGACGTCCGATTCGTCTGCCGCGTGTCCGCCGAGATAGACCGACGGGTTATCGAGGCTCTTCACCTCGGGATCTATATCGGGGTGCCCGTCAAGACCGTCCTTATAACGCGAAAGCCTTATTTCGGGAAGCGTCACAGTGCCCTCGATACCGAGCCACCCGTCTAACGACGACACCACCTTGTGATACCACGCTCCGCCGAAAACCGGATGCGGCGTCGGAAACAGCCTTTCTCCCTCGATTTCGGCATCATGGATCATAGCCTCGGAAAAATCCTTATATTCTCTCATATAAACCTCTCAAAGCGCTTTTTTCACTTCATCGACGGTCTGATATCTCTTGCTCGGGTCGATACTCGTGCATTTTTCGATTATCCTGCCCGCTCTGCCCGATGCCGTTCCCTCGCAGGGGTGCCTGCCTGTAAGCATCACGTTGAGCAGGACGCCCAAAGCGTAAATATCGGTACGGGAATCGCTTTGTGCAATGCCCATCTGCTCGGGCGAGGCGTAGCCCACCGTGCCCATTACGACGGTATCACGCGAGGCGCTTTTATGCACGCGGGATGCGTTGAAGTCGATAAGCACGACCCTTCCGTTCTTATCGATCATTACGTTTTCGGGCTTGATATCGCGATGCACTATCCCCTGACCATGGAGCAGCGCAAGCGCGTCGCACAGCGAGGATATGATACGCTTCGCGCCGATATATCTGTATTTTCCGGTTTCGAGCACGTCGGCGACCGTGATCCCGTCGATAAATTCCTCCAGCACGATACAGCCGTCGTCAAGCCCGACAACGTCGTAGACGTACGGAAGATTTTTCTGCTTTACGGTGCAGACGAATTCGTATGCGTCGCTTTTTTCGGGCAGAGAATGCAAAACGAGGTCTTTCTGCTTTTCCTTGTGGCGCAGTCTGATCGTCTTACAGCCGTTTTTCTCTGCCAGCCGCCTTACGACCGAATAGGTCGCAAGGAGCCTATCCAAATATTCCTCTCTCGTCATTTTTCGTTGTACCATTCCTCATATTCAGCCTCGCCGCCGTCGCAAAGCGATTTGAAGGTGCGGTGATCGCGGTTATGGCACTCGGACGAGCAATGGACCGTAAGCGTTGCGCGGCGGTATTCCTTCACAGGAAAGAAGCTTGCGGGTGCGCCGAGCTCCTCGCCGCAAATATACAGATCGGTCAGATTGTAGCAAAACCTCAAAGCATCGCAGGCTATCGTCGAAACGTGCTTCGGGATCACCACGACCTTAACGGTGTCGCGGATATGCTCCTCACCGAAGGTGCCGTCAAGGATACCGACGACGCGATAGCCGTCGATGGTTTCGGGGATTATATAGACCCCGTCGGGCGAAACGGTGTTCACCGCGGTGATGACGACGCCGTTTTCGGTGCGCGATTCCGAGCCGCGGAGATCGTCAGCCCAGGTAGCCTCACGGTAGGAATATTCGACGATATCGGTGGTCGCGTGGATGGGAGGAAAGTGGTATTCGGGCTCGGGCTCGGCGTTATCACCGTCGGAAGCGTCCCCGCTTACGCTTTCGGATACGCTTTCGGACGGGTTGTTAGTCGATTCGTCGACCGATTCGTTGGTTGATTCGTCGACCGATTCGTTGGTTGATTCGTCGACCGACTCGTTGGTCGATTCGTTGGTCGATTCGTTGTTCGATTCAACGACAGAGGCATCAAGAGCGTCCGACGCGGCGGAAGAAGCGGCATCGTCGTAAGAGCCTGCGTTTCTGTCGTCGTTTCCTGCAAGCGCGACGAAAAGCAGAGTAAGAGCGATTACAAGCACGAGCACCGACGCGATAACGGCGACGGTCGTGCGTCTGCTTTTATTCTTTATTTCGACAACCCTTTTTTCATCGAGCGGCGACATACAGTAAAGGCAAAAGCGCGAGCTTTCCTCTATTTCGGCACCGCAAAACGGGCATTTCTTCATATTTCACCCCAAGGTTTCGAGCTGATACTCGTACAGCAGCTCGTTTATTTCGATAACCGACAGCCCTTTACATATACCGTATATGATCACGCTGTCGAAGGGGAGCTTTACGTAAAGCGGAGAATATCCGGCGCACTTCAGCATATGCTGTGTTTCGTCCAGATCGAGCCCCATTGCGAGCGTCAGACAGAGAAGCTTGCTTCTTTCGGGCACACGCAGTCCCGAAAAGATCTGGTAGGCGTACACCTCGGAAATTTCGGATCTTCTTATGACCTCCGATTTCTTTAAGCCCTTCTCGTCAAGCTTTTGCGACAGCATATCGCAAAGCAGCGAGTCTACCATATATTCCTTATTTTCGTTATAAAAGCTCTTGAAATCGTCACAGAGCCCGAGCTCCTCGACGATCCTCGACGTGTCCTTGCGCATTTATCTCACCTCTGAATGAAGTATACCAAAGACGCGTTTTTTTGTCAACTATGCTGACAGCATAAGACTTTTGTCGAGGAATCTGCTATTATATCCGCAAAGCCTTGGATTTTGGGGGTATTTTTATGCGCATCGAGCAGGGAATCATACGAGAATTTGACAGATACGACGAAATAGTTATCCCGCGCGACTGTATCGGAATATCGCCCGACGCGTATGAGGATCTTGCCGCAACCGCAGACGAGCGAAAATGCATTGACGTTGAATTCGGCAACGAAAGGCTTATTGTGCGCAAAAACTGCCTTATCGAGCGGGAAAGCGGCAGGCTGATTCTGGGGTGCAAAAGCAGCGATATTCCCGACGACGGAAGCGTTAAAATAATAGGAAGCCACGCGTTTCGCGGGATAGGCGGGCTCGAATCCGACGACCGCGACTGCTTTTCGTCGGTTACCCTGTCCGACGGGCTTGAGGTCATCGAGCATCACGCGTTTGCAGACAGCGGACTTAGGCACATAGAGCTTCCGGACAGCGTCAGGTCGATCGGCGCGATGGCGTTTATGCTGACCCGACTCGGCATCGACGGCGAGACCGTCACTATTCCCGAATCCACCGAGCATATCGGTGCGGGAATGCTTGCGGGGTGCACAGAGCTTTGCAGACTGCGCGTAAGCGGCAGAAACAAGCGTTACGCGTCGGAAAGCGATTGCATCTTCGACGTAAAAGAAAAAAGACTCGTCGCGGTGCATTGCGGAAAATTCGGAGAAATGCTTCCCTCCTGCGTCGAAAGCGTCGAAATTCTTTGCTTTTTCGGGCATCGGAGCAAGTCAAGATATTACTTCGGCGAAAAAATCAGGGAAATAAGGAAATCACCGCTTGACCTGCCGAGCTTCTTCGAGTTCCCGATAATCATCGTATCGCCCGAAAACAGCTACGCCCACAATTTCGCAAAAGAAAACGGCATTGAGTACGAAAAGGCATAAAAAAAGCAGTGCATTGCACTACTTTCTTGCGGGGTCATTGCTTTCGCCCAAAAGGTAATCTACGCTGACGTTGTAAAAACGGGACAGCTTGATGAGGATCGACGTGGGGATATCGTTTTCGCCGGTTTCGTATTTTGAATATCCGGTCTGCGACATGCCGAGCATATCGGCAAGCTTCTTTTGGATAAGATCCTTATCCTCGCGCATGTCGCGTATTCTTTTATACATTTCGCCCCTCCGTTCATTTTTTTAATTCTTATTTATAATTATACATTAACCTAAAACAGAGTATTGACATTTAACCTGTTTTAGGCTATAATGTGATAAAAATTTACAAAAGGAGAACAAATATGGCAGACAAGAAGAAGTTCAACTTTGTTGAACCGATCAAAAACATTCCTACGGTTTTGAAGACCTTCCCCAAGGGCCTCATCAACCTCTGGAAGGAACCCGTGACCAACGTTGCGCAGGTCGAGCAGCGCAAGAAGGACCTCTGGGCTTGGCTTTACCTCTTCGCAGGCATAGCTGTTCTTATGGGTCTTCTCGGCGGCATCGTATCCGCAATCTCGGCTATCACAAGCATTTTCCTTTTCATCGGCGTTGCAGGCATTATGTACTGCGGCTTCCTGCTTTTCATTGCGGGCAAGGCGGGCGACAGATTCAAGGCTCTTACCTGTGAAGACTGCGACACCCTCTTCGAGCTTGAAAACAAGGAGGACTTCAGCAAGTACGTTTCCTACGATATCATCAAGGAAGACGTCACCTCGAACCTTTCTCACCCCGCAAGCGAAAACGGCGTAGTACGCGAGGTCACCGCATCCGGTAAGGCTTCGGTTATCGTCGAGATCAAGCTCACCTGCCCCAAGTGCGGCAAGGTAAGAACCCTTCACTACTCCATCGAGCCCTTCAAGTGCGAAAGGAAGGAGACCAACGTTCTCGTCAGAGACCTTGCAGTAGTCAAGGCTACCGTTGAAACCTCTGTTAAGGAAGTGGTTGCAATGTACAAGGATCCCGCACAGCGCAGTGAGATCCCCTACACCATCCACAGCATCCACCACCCCAACCACGCTAACAGAAGCAAGCCTCAGACCGGCAACAGCTTCCCCCATGTCAACGGCGTCAAGATCACCTATAACAGAACCGTCGATGAATTGGTCAAGGGCTACTTCACCGAAAACGAGCTCAACGGCAATCTTACCGTTGCAGGCTGATAGTCAACCGAATAACCTCTTCCAAATAATATTAAAAGGGTCGGCAGCGCAAGCTGTCGATTCTTTTTTGCGCAAATCGGTTGAAAGGAAAACCGCTTTGTGGTATAATACACACGAGGTGAGAAAAATGATAATCGAAGGACTTCAGAAAACCACTCTGCTCGACTACCCCGGCTGCGTCGCCTGCACGCTGTTTTCGCACGGCTGTAATCTTCGCTGCCCGTTTTGCCACAACGCGGGGCTGGTCATACGTAAGCCCGAAAACGTAATAGATATTGAAGAAATAAGCGCATTCCTTCAAAAAAGGAAGGGCATCCTCGACGGCGTCTGCCTTACGGGCGGTGAGCCGCTTTTACAAAAGGACGCGTTGGAGTTCATCCGGTTTCTGAAGAGCTTCGGCTACAAAATAAAGCTCGACACCAACGGCTTTTATCCGGATAAGCTCAAGTCGGCGATCGACGAGGGGCTGCTCGACTATATCGCTATGGACATAAAATCGAGCAAGGAGGGCTACGGCAGGACGGTAGGTATACCGGATATAGACATCTCCCCCGCCGAGGAAAGCGTGAAGCTTATTATGAGCTCGGGCGTCGATTACGAATTCCGCACAACGGCAGTCAAGGGACTGCATCTTGTGTCCGATTTCGAAAAAATAGGCGAATGGATCGCGGGTGCGAAGCGTTATTTCATACAGCAATTCATCGACTCGGGTGACATAATATCGGAGGGGCTTTCGGCGTTTTCAAGGGAGGAAACACAAAAACTCCTTGCGGCAGTAAGCGAAAGAGTTCCCTCGGCTCAGATACGCGGCTTATAGGTGCGTGGGAAAAATAACCAAATTCAACACAAGATATTGTGCAAAGTTACAAAACCACAATATCTTGTGTTTTTCTATTGACAACCGCGCTATATTATGTTATCCTCTATCTTGCCGACCGACGCGTAGCGTTTGGCAAAAAGTGCTCGGTTACGGCTGAATAAGCCTCGCAAACGACCTCTTTTCGGGCATAATAACCCAAAGGAGTTTAAATAGAGTAATAAAAAATTTAACTTATAGAAAGGTAACAGATCATGTATCAGGTTGTAAAAAGGAACGGCCAGACAGCCGAATTCGACATCAAAAAAATCACGCAGGCATTGCAGAAGGCATTCGAGGCTTGCGACAGACCCACCCATCCCAGCGTAATCGATTTCCTCGCACTCAAAGTTACCTCCGATTTCGAATCCAAGATCAAGGACGGACTCATAGCGGTTGAAGACATTCAGGACTCTGCGGAAAGCGTGCTTTCCCAGGCAGGATATTCCGACGTTGCAAAGGCGTACATTCTTTACCGCCGTCAGCGCGAAAAGCTTCGTAACATGAAGTCCACCATGCTCGACTACAAGGCATTGGTCGACAAGTACGTCAAGAACGTTGACTGGCGCGTTAAGGAAAACTCCACCGTTACCTATTCGGTCGGCGGTCTTATCCTCTCCAACTCGGGCTCCATCACCGCTAACTACTGGCTTTCGGAGATCTACGATGACGAGATCGCAAACGCACACCGCAACTGCGATATCCACATCCACGACCTCTCGATGCTCACCGGCTACTGCGCAGGCTGGTCGCTTAAGCAGCTCATTCAGGAGGGCTTGGGCGGCGTTCCCGGCAAGATCACCTCTTCCCCCGCAAGCCACCTCGCTACCCTCTGCAACCAGATGGTAAACTTCCTCGGCATCATGCAGAACGAATGGGCGGGCGCTCAGGCGTTCTCCTCCTTCGATACCTACCTTGCTCCCTTCGTAAAGGTTGACAACCTCAACTACGATCAGGTCAAGAAATGCATCGAATCCTTCATCTACGGCGTTAACACTCCCTCGCGTTGGGGTACTCAGGCGCCCTTCTCGAACATCACCCTTGACTGGACGGTTCCCAACGACTTGGCAGAGCTCAACTGCATCGTCGGCGGCAAGGAAATGGACTTCAAGTACAAGGACTGCAAGGCCGAGATGGATATGATAAACAAGGCGTTTATCGAAATTATGATCGAAGGCGACGCAAACGGCAGAGGCTTCCAGTATCCTATCCCCACCTACTCCATCACCGCAGATTTCGACTGGTCGGAAACCGAGAACAACAAGCTTCTCTTCGAAATGACCAGCAAGTACGGCACCCCCTACTTCTCCAACTACATCAACTCCGATATGGAGCCCTCGGACGTTCGTTCGATGTGCTGCAGACTCCGTCTCGACCTTCGTGAGCTCCGCAAGAAGTCGGGCGGCTTCTTCGGCAGCGGCGAAAGCACCGGCTCGGTCGGCGTTGTTACCCTCAATATGCCGAGACTCGCTTACCTTTCCTCCGATGAAGAGGACTTCATGAAGCGTCTCGACCACCTTCTCGACATCGCGGCTCGCTCGCTCAAGGTCAAGAGAACCATTATCACCAAGCTTCTTGAAGAGGGACTTTATCCCTACACCAAGCGCTATCTCGGCACCTTCGACAACCACTTCTCCACCATCGGTCTGGTGGGTATGAACGAAGCATGTCTTAACGCCAAGTGGCTGAGAAGCGATCTCACCACTGCCAAGGCACAGAACTTCACCAGGGACGT